>JAQSWG010000092.1 GCA_029266735.1 Ornithinibacter sp. | reverse complement strand
GGTGTCGGCGGCGCCGAGGACGACGTCCTTGTCCTCGGCGACGAGCACACGGGCGAGCTTGCCGACGGTGGTGGTCTTGCCTGTGCCGTTGACGCCGACCACCAGCACGCACGCCGGCCGGCCGTCGACCCTGGAGGCGACGACGGATCGGTCCAGCGACGGGTCGACGAGCGCGAGGAGCTCCTCGCGCAGCCATCCGCGCACGGACGCCTCGTCCGTGGCCCCCTCCACCGCCACGCGGGTGCGCAGTGCCGCGACGAGCTCGGTCGTCGCGGCGACTCCGAGGTCGGCGGTCAGCAGGGTGTCCTCGACCTCCTCCCACGCGGCCTCGTCGAGCCGTCCCCCGGCGAGCAGAGCGAGCAGCCCCTTCCCCAGAGCGGTGTTCGACCGGGCGAGGCGGGCCCGCAGGCGGCGGAGCCGACCGGCCGGCGCCTCAGGCCGCTCGAGGGTTGGGGCCGAGACGCCTTCCTCGACCGCGGCCTCGGGCCCAACCTCGACCGGGTGCTCCACCGTTCCGACGGACCCACCGGGGGGCTGGTCGACGTCCACGGCGCGACCTCCCGGAGAGGTTCCCGGTCGTGTCGCCGGGAGGTCGCTGCGCCGTCCGCCGCGGCCTCGCATCAGGCCGACGGCGATGCCGCCGACGACGACGAGGATGCCGACGGCGACGGCGAGGTACTCCCAGAGGGTGTCGATGGAGCTCACCTGGTCATCCTCGCAGCCACGCCATGCCCGCCCAAACCCGCGCGGACGGCATCCGCGATGCGCGCCAGCCTCAGAAGATGCGGACGCGGTCCTGTGGCGAGACCCACATGCCGTCGCCCTCGACGACACCGAACGCCTCGTGGAACTCGCGAAGGTTGCGCGCGGCGTTGGCCCGCAGGTCCATGGGGCTGTGCGGATCGAGGACGAGGAGGCGCTCGGCCTCCGCCCGGCGTGAGACCCCGCGCCACACCTGCGCCCAGCCCATGAAGAACCGCTGCTCGCCGGTGAGGCCGTCGATCTCCGGCGCCGGCGCACCGTCGAGGGAGATGAGATACGCGGAGTGCCCGATCGTGAGCCCGCCGAGGTCGCCGATGTTCTCCCCCACGGTGAGCGCGCCGTTGACCTTCCGACCGGGCGCGTCACGGGTCTCGAAGGTGCTGAACTGCGCGATGAGGGCGTCGGCGAGCGCCTGGAAGGCTGCTCGGTCCTCGTCGGTCCACCAGTTCCGCAGGGTGCCCGTGCCGTCGAACCGCGAGCCCTGGTCGTCGAACCCGTGCCCGATCTCGTGCCCGATGACCGCGCCGATGCCGCCGTAGTTGACGGCGCGGTCCGCCTCGACGTCGAAGAACGGGGGCTGGAGGATCGCCGCCGGGAAGACGATCTCGTTGAGCCCGGGGTTGTAGTAGGCGTTGACCATCTGCGGCGTCATGAACCACTCGTCGCGATCCACGGGCCCCCCCAGCTTGGCGAGCTGTCGGTCGACCTCGAAGGCCACCGCCCTGCGGACGTTGCCGAGGAGGTCGCCGGCTCGGACTTCCAGCGTGGAGTAGTCGCGCCACTTCTCGGGGTAGCCGATCTTCGGGGTGAACCGGTCGAGCTTCTCGAGCGCCTCCCGGCGGGTGTCCTCGCCCATCCAGGGGACGCCGGACAGGCTGCGCCGGAAGGCCTCGACGAGGTGGGCGACGAGCTCGACCATCCGCTCCTTCGCGTGCGGGGGGAAGTGCCGCTCCACGTAGAGCTGGCCGACCGCCTCGCCGAGGGACTGCTCCACGAGGCCCACGCCGCGCTTCCAGCGCTCACGCAGCTCGGGCACGCCCGACAGGGTCCGGCCGTAGAAGTCGAAGTCCTCCTCGACGAACGCCGACGAGAGGTAGGCGCCATGGGCGTGGACCAGGTGCCACGCGAGCCAGTCGCGCCACACCTGCACCGGCTCCTCCGTCAGGGCGACGCCCGCCGAGCGGAGGTGGTCGGGCTGACGCACGACGACGGCGTCGAAGGCGGTGGACCTGGCCCCGATGCCGTCCAGGAACCGGTCCCAGTCCACGCCGGGACTGAGCTCCGCCAGCCCTGCTCGGTCCACGAGGGTGTAGGTCTTCACGGGGTCCCGGTTCGTCACCTTGTCCCAGTGCCCCGCGGCGAGCCGCGTCTCGAGGGCCATGACCCGACGGGCCGCCTCGGCGGGCTCCGGCCAGCCCACCAGGGCCAGCATCCGCTCGATGTGGCCGACGTATGCCGCGCGGGTCGCCTCGTGCTGTTCCTCCCGGTAGTAGGACTCGTCGGGAAGGCCGATGCCGGCCTGCTCGAGGTAGACGACGTAGCGGCTGGGGTCGCGGTCGTCGGTGTTGACGAAGGGCAGCACGAACCCGAGGACGCCCTCGCGGGCGAAGCGGGCGGCGGCGGCCACGACGTCGTCGGGGCCCGCCACCGCGGCCGCCCGGGCCAGGTCCGCCTCGAGCGGGGCGGCGCCGAGGGCCTCGATCGCCGGCTCGTCCATGAAGCTCGCGTAGAGGTCGCCGACCTTGGCGGCGACGGTCCCGGTGTCGGGCGACCCGGCCGCCACCTCCTCGATGATCGCTCGGACATGGTGCTCCGCGGTCTCGCGGAGGATGTCGAAGGTGCCGTATCGGCCACGGTCCTCGGGGATCGGGGTCGTGGCGACCCACCGGCCGTTGACGTGGCCGAAGAGGTCGTCCTGTGGCCGGACGTCGGGGTCGACGGCTGCGCTGTCGATACCGGATCTCACGCGGGTGGCTCCTCGATGCAGTGGGCGTCCGGTTATCGAACCACAGCGTGCGACCGAATATCCCGACGGGTGGGGACGGGTGCGGAGTGAGCGCCGAGGACCGGGCGCAGGCTCAGCCGAGGGCGCCGACGACGTCGTCGCGGCGCGTCAGGCGGTCGTGCGAGGCCTGCGTGGGCAGCTCGTCCGGCGCGCCGCCCGCCGCCGGGCCCCCGCCGTCGTTCGCGGCGTCGGCGCGGAGCTGGCGCTCGCGGATCGACTCGATGACCTGTTCACCACGCTCGCTGAGGACGTCACGTCCCTGCCGGCGGGCGGGCACGGCGACCAGTGCCAGGACCGCCAGGGCGAGGCCGACGCACAGGAGCATCCCGAGGAGCACGGAGAGCATGGGGCACAGGTTCGCAGAGCGGCACCGGAGCCTCCAAATCGACACTCCGCCGGTGACCGCGAACTAGGGTGACGTCCGTGACTGCCGCCGCCCCCGCGACGGACGGGGCGACGACGCGCCGTCGCCGCCGCCTCCCGATGTTCACCGAGATCCTTGTCGCCCTCGTCGCGGTCGCGCTCGTGCAGGCGTTCCTCGTCAAGCCCTTCGGTGTGCCGTCCCAGTCCATGGAGGAGACCCTCCACGTCGGGGACCGCATCCTCGTGAACCGGCTCGACGGCACCGTCGAGCGCGGCGACGTCGTCGTGTTCAGCCACGGTGGCACGTGGCAGGAGTCGGAGCTTCCGCCGGCCGGCAACCTGCTGGTCCGGGCCGTGCGCGGCTTCGGCGACCTGACGGGGATCGGGCCGAGCAACACGGCATACACGGTGAAGCGGGTCATCGGCCTGCCGGGCGACCGGGTCGCGTGCTGCAGCCCCGACGGCAGGGTGACCGTGGACGACGAGCCGCTGGACGAGCCGTACGTCCACGAGGACCTCCCCTTCACCCAGGGGTCCCTCGACTGCACGACGTCACCGCGCTCGACGCGCTGCTTCCCGGAGATCACCGTGCCGGGTGAGAACCTCCTGGTCCTCGGCGACCACCGATCGCAGTCCGCCGACTCGGTGATCGGCTGCCGCGGGGCCAGCGACGGTCAGGAGTGCGTCCGCCTCGTCCCGCAAGGGCGGGTCATCGGTCCTGTCGTCGCGCGCTTCTGGCCGCTGGGAGACATCGGCGCCCTGCCCGGCTGACGGCGCGGGTCAGGCCGTCGCCGCCACGTCCCGGATCCGTTGCGACACGACGGTGGTGACGCCGTCCCCGCGCATCGACACGCCGTAGAGGGCGTCGGCGACCTCCATCGTGCGCTTCTGGTGGGTGATGACGATGAGCTGGCTGGAGTCGCGGAGCTCGTCGAGGAGGGTGATGAGACGACCGAGGTTGGTGTCGTCGAGGGCGGCCTCGACCTCGTCCATGATGTAGAAGGGGCTCGGGCGCGCCTTGAAGATCGCGACGAGCAGGGCCACCGCGACGAGTGAGCGCTCGCCACCGGACAGCAGGCTGAGCCGCTTGACCTTCTTGCCCGGCGGACGTGCCTCGACCTCGATGCCCGTCGTCAGCATGTCACCGGGGTCGGTCAGCACCAGGCGGCCCTCGCCGCCGGGGAAGAGGCGCTCGAAGACCCGCTCGAACTGCTCCCGGGTGTCGTGGAACGCCTCGGAGAAGACCTGCTCCACCCGCTCGTCGATCTCCTTGACGATGTCGAGCAGGTCGCGCTTGGACCGCTTGAGGTCCTCCATCTGCGTCGTGAGGAAGGTGTGCCGCTCCTCCAGCGCCGAGAACTCCTCGAGCGCGAGGGGGTTGACCCTCCCCAGTGCCTGCAGTCCCCGCTCCGCCGTGCGCAGCCGCTTCTCCTGCTCCTCCCGAACATAGGGAACCGGCTCCGGCACGGCGTCCGGGTCCACATCGGGGCCCGCGATGTGCGCGACGTCGCGGTGCGGTCCGAACTCCTCCACGAGCACGTCCGGGTCGACACCCAGCTCCTCGACCGCGCGGCCCTGGAGCTGCTCGATCCGGTCGAGCTGGCGTGCCCGCGCCATCTCGTCGCGGTGCGCTGTGTCGGTGAGGTCGCGCAGATCGTCCTGGACACGGGTGAGCTCCTCGCGCAGCACGACGGCCTGACGGTCGCGCTCGGCGCGGTCGGACTCACCGGCCTCCCGCAGCACCCTGGCTCGGTCGAGCGCGACGGCCAGCCGGTCGACGGCGTATGCCGCGGCGGAGCCGACTGCCTGGGCCACGCTCGCCTCCCGGCGCCGGCGCTCGCGCCGCTCGCGCAACCGCTCGCGGGCGGCGATCTCGTTGCGGGCGGCGCCCTCGAGGGAGTCCGCCCGCCCGGCGAGCGCGCGAGCGCGCTCCTCCCTGGTGCGCAGCGTGAGGCGCAGCTCGGTCTCCGCGGCGCGCCCGCGGCTCGCCTCCAGATCGAGGCGGTCACGCTCGTCGGTCGAGGGGTCGTCGGACTCCTCGGGTTCCGTCTGCGCCTGGGCGAGCCGGGCCTGCAGGCCCTCGAGGTCCGCGCGGTCGTGCTCCAGGGTGGCCCGGGCGTCGGCGATGGCGCGTTCGGTGCGATCCGCCTCGGCCGAGGCCGATCGCAGGGCGGCACCCAGGCTGCCGAGGCGTTCGGCCACCGCCGCCATCCGCGCGTCCGACTGGTGGAGCGCCTCCAGTGCGGCGTCCACCTCCTCCTCGGCGGACCGACGGGCCGCCCGCGCCGCCGCCAGTGCGAAGCGCGCCCGCTCCGCGCGGGCGGTCGCCGCCGCGAGGGTCGTCCGGGTCTCGTCGGCAGCGGCCTGCACCTCGAGGAGGCTCTCCCCTGCGGCGCTCCCGCCCCGGGCCCAGCCCGGACCGAAGACGTCACCGTCGGCGGTCACGGCGGTGACTCCGGTCTCCCGGGAGGCCAGTGCCACGGCGTGTGCGGTCGTCGGCACGAGCGCCACCCGCTCCAGCAGCTGCTCCACGGCGGGACGCATGGCCTCCGGCGCCTCGACCACGTCACGCGCCCACACCCCGGAGCCCTCGAGTGACGGCCAGGTGGCCGGGTCGCCGGGGGACGCCGTCGCTCCGACGAGCAGGGCGGCACGTCCACCGTCCGCCGACCGCAGGGCGGCGATGGCGCGGGCCGCGTGCTGGGCGGTGGGAACGGCCAGGGCCTCGGACGCCCAGCCGAGGGCGGCCGCGACGGCCGCCTCGTGGCCCCCGGTCACGTGGAGCAGGGCCGCGACCGAGCCGACGATGGCGTGGTCCGCATCAGCCGCGGCGAGGAGGCTGGCCGCCCCGTCCTTGCGGCGCAGGCTCATCTCCAGCGCCTCGAGGCGCGCGGTGGCCGAGGACCGGTCCCGTTCTGCGTCGCGCTCCTCGGTGACGAGCCGTTCCACCTCCGCCTCGGCAGCCGCCAGCCTGGCCGCAGCGGCCTCGTAGGCGCCGTCGAGCCCCTCCTCGCCCTCCTCCTCCACGGCGACGCTGCCTTCGAGGCGGGAGAACTCCTGCTCCGCCTCGGCCGCTCGGCGCCGTGCCGCCCCGACCGTCTCGCGCAGGCGTCCGATCTCCGCCTCACCGGCCTCGATGCGGCTGCGGCGTGCACCCACCTGCCCCGCGAGCCGGGCGAGGCCTTCACGGCGGTCCGCCACAGCGCGGGCGAGCCGCGCCAGGCGGTCCTGCTCCGCCGCGTAGGCGGCCTCGGCCGCCTCGCGAGCCGCCACGGCGGCGGCCAGCTCGTCCCTCGTGAGCGCCACGTCCGCCACGAGGCTCGCCTCGGCCTCGCGCGCCTGGGCAGCCTGCGCACGCAGCTCCTCGGGGTCGCGCCCGGTCGTCGTCTCGTGCTCCTCGTCCTGGGACAGCAGCCGCACCCGCTCGGCGGCGACGGAGCCGGTGGACTCCATCCGGTCACGAAGGCTGTGGAGACGCACGAAGCGCTCCTGGGCACGCGCCAGCTCGGGAGCCGCCTCGGCGGTCCGGCGCTCGACGTCACCGAGGCGGGTGCGCACGTCGGCGAGGGCGTCCTCGACGGCGACGCGTCGCTCGAGGAGCGCCGTCTCGTCGGCGATCTCCTGCTCGAGGACGGCGGTGAGCTGCACGAGGTCGTCGGCGAGGAGGCGCAGCCGGGCGTCGCGGGCGTCGGCCTGGATGACGGCGGCCCGGCGGGCTGCCTCCGCCTGGCGCCCGAGGGGCCCGAGCTGGCGGCGGATCTCCCCGGTGAGGTCCTGGACCCGGGTGAGGTTGGCCTCCATGGTCTCGAGCTTGCGGAGCGCGCGCTCCTTCCGCCGGCGGTGCTTGAGCACGCCGGCCGCCTCCTCGATGAACCCGCGACGCTCCTCCGGCGTGGCCCGAAGGACCGTGTCGAGCTGACCCTGCCCGACGATGACGTGCATCTCACGGCCCAGGCCCGAGTCGGACAGGAGCTCCTGGACGTCGAGGAGTCGGCATCCGGTGCCGTTGATGGCGTACTCGCTGCCGCCGCCGCGGAACATCGTCCGGGTGATCGTCACCTCGGTGTAGTCGATCGGCAGGGCACCGTCGGTGTTGTCGATCGTGAGGCTCACCTCGGCTCGGCCCAGCGGCGGGCGACCCGCGGTGCCGGCGAAGATGACGTCCTCCATCTTGCCGCCGCGCAGGGACTTCGCGCCCTGCTCCCCCATGACCCAGGCGAGGGCGTCGACGACGTTCGACTTCCCCGAGCCGTTGGGACCGACCACGCACGTGATGCCCGGCTCGAGGCGCATCGTCGTCGCCGAGGCGAAGGACTTGAAGCCCTTGAGGGTCAGCGTCTTGAGGTACACGGTCTCGTTTCGCAGCTCTCGTCGGTGATCCGGTCCGATCCGGGGTCCCGGCCCGGATGCCGCCCGACTCTACCGGCGGGCTCGCGCGACGCCGGGACCTTCCGCCGGCGCGGTGACGCCTGGGACGGGAGTGAGGAGAACGGACACTTGCGGACGACGGGCAGGGACGCCACCGGGCGGTACGGCTACCGCGCGGCGCGTCGCCTCACTGGCGAGCCGGGTCGACGGGTGCCCTCGGCGCCGCGGGCTGCTCGATGTTGCCGCCAGGCGCCTCACCGCCGGTCTCACCGGCGGCCGCACCGGCATCCGCTGGACCCGTGGTGAGGGCCTCGTGGTGGCGGATCACCTCGGCGATGACGAAGGTGATGAACTTCTCCGCGAACTGGGGGTCGAGTCCGGCCTCGTCGGCCAGGCCGCGGAGGCGGGCGATCTGGCGCTCCTCGCGCACGGGGTCGGCCGGCGGGAGGCCGACGGCCGCCTTGAGCTCCCCGACCCGCTGCGTCGCCTTGAACCGCTCGGCGAGCAGGTGGACCAGGGCCGCGTCGATGTTGTCGATGCTCGACCGCAGGTTCACCAGGTCCGGGGGGAGGTCGCTCACCCGGCCATCGTAGGAAGCCGGCGCCCGGGGGATGCCGCCCGTCCACCCCCCGGTCCTCCCCGACTTCGTCTGTCGGGATGCCGCGACACGCCGGTTCCGGCGGCGTGTGGCGCGCACCTGACAGCCGAGGTCGGGGAGGCCAGGGGGTCAGCGTTCGCGGAAGCCGTTCTCTCCGCGCGGCGCGCCCCACATGGGCGCGGACACCGACTCGACCCGTCCGGGGCGCCGCGTGGTGGACGGCGTCTCGCGCAGGAGGTCGACCAGCCGTAGCAGCGCGGGCTCGGGTCCCTCCGCCACGACCTCCACCCGGCCGTCGGAGGTGTTGCGGGCGTAGCCGGCCAGACCCAGCTCGGCGGCGT
>JAQSWG010000091.1 GCA_029266735.1 Ornithinibacter sp. | reverse complement strand
CGGGGCGGCTACTTCGTGAGCCTCGACGTGCTCGAGGGGTGCGCCTCCCGCGTGGTGGCGCTCGCCAAGGAGGCGGGGATCGCCCTCACCCCGGCGGGTGCCTCGTTCCCCCACGGCGAGGACCCGGAGGACCGCAACATCCGGCTCGCCCCGTCGTTTCCCGAGCTCGGTGAGGTCGAGACGGCCATGGCGGGGGTCGCGACGTGCGTGGCCCTGGCGGCCGCCGAGCGCCTGACGCCCGACATAGGGTGAGATGCATGTCAGATCAGCAGGAGAACATCAGCGACGACCTGGGCGACTACAGCATCGACGACGAGGACCAGCTCCAGCCCATCGACACCCTCGACCAGGGCGTCGACGACTACCTCGACCCCGGCTTCTCCCCGCCCGACACCGACCGTGGGTCACGCATGCACGGCGTGACCGCGGAGGAGCAGTCCCGCGACGAGACGATCGACCAGCGGATCGAGCAGGAGCTGCCCGACCCGGGCACCGCCTACGGCGCCCCGGACGACGAGTCGGGTCTCGACGCTGAGCTCGACCGGGTCGGTGGTGACGACCCGGACAGCATCGCGGCCGAGGACGACTGGCTCGGTGACTCGGAGGTCGGCGACGCGCGCGCGGGTCGCCTCGTGGCCCCGGACGAGGGAGCCGGCCAGGACCTCGACAAGGAGCTCATCGGCGCCGATGTCGGCATCGACGGGGCGGGCGCGTCCGCCGAGGAGGCGGCGGTCCACGTCATCGAGGAGCCGGTCGGGCTGGACACGGACCCCGGCGCCGGGTGACCACTCCTGCGGTGACGGCATCCGGGGTCCCCACCCCGGTCGCGGCCCCGCAGCGGTCGGTCACGGACCTGCCCAAGGCCCATCTGCACCTGCACTTCACCGGCTCGATGCGGGTGGCGACCGTCCGCGACCTGGCGGCGCAGCACGGCATCCGGCTGCCGGCCTCGCTGACCACCGAGTGGCCGCCCCGCTTCGAGACCGCGGACGCGCGTGGCTGGTTCCGGTTCCAGCGGCTGTACGACGCCGCGAGGGCCTGCGTGCGGGGTGAGGCCGACATGCGGCGGATCGTGCGTGAGGCGGCGGTGGACGACGGCGCAGAGGGCTCCCGCTGGCTGGAGATCCAGGTCGACCCGACGTCCTACGCGCCCTTCGTGGGGGGCATCACGCCGGCGCTCGAGATCGTGCTCGACGAGGCCGCGGCGGTGTCGGCGGAGCCGGGTGCCACGCAGGTGGGCGTCATCGTGGCGGCCAGCCGGATGCGGCACCCCCTGGAGGCGCGCACCCTGGCCCGGTTGGCCGCCCGGTATGCCGGGGGAGGGGCCGGTGCGGTCGTCGGGTTCGGGCTGTCGAACGACGAGCGGCGAGGGGTCACGGAGGATTTCGCGGCGGCGTTCTCGATCGCCCGGCGGGGGGCGAGCTGCTGGGCGCGCAGGCGGTGACGGAGACCCTCGACGCGATCGCGCCGGAGCGGCTGGGGCACGGAGTGCGGGCGGTGGAGGACGCGCGGGTCCTGGACCGGGTGGTGGGCGACGGGGTCGCCCTCGAGGTGTGCCCGCTCTCGAACGTGTCGCTCGGCGTCTTCGACCGCGCGGAGGACGTGCCCCTGCGCAGGCTGCTCGAGGCGGGGGCGCGGGTGGCGCTCGGCGCCGACGACCCGCTGATCTTCGGGTCCCGGCTGGCGGACCAGTACGCGACGGCGCGAGTTGCCCACGGGTTCACCGACATCGAGCTCGCCGACCTGGCGCGGGCGTCGGTCGACGTGAGCCGGGCACCGTCCGACGTCCGCGCGGCCGTCGAGCGCGACATCGCGGTTTGGCTGGCGGAGACGTCGGCGCCCGTCGAGTCGGGCGGCCGAGGGCTGGCGCCGACGACGGCGGAGGCGCCGGCGCACGGCCGGACAGATGTTGCTGCCGAGCACTACTGAATGCTCACCCCCAGCGAGCAAACCTCAGTCTGCTCGCTCCCCCCGAGCAGAGCTCGGGATGCTCACCCTCACGTGGCAACGACCACACGTTGCTCACCCTGGGCGAGCATGTCGAGGTATGCCCTCAGGAGACGAGCACATTGAGGTTTGCTCGCCAGGGTCGAGCATTCAGTAGCGCTCGGGAGAGACACCTGTCCGTGCCGGCTTTGAACGGCCCCGCCCCCGCTCTCTCCACATCAGGACGTCATGCCGGCACTCGTCCACAGTCGGCCGCCGGGACTGGTCCTCGGCCCACCCCGCCCGGAGGGTGGTCAGATGCACTGGAACCCCTTGATGTGGCCGACGTTCGCCGCCGAGCTGCTTGCCGCGCGGGCGTCCCTGGACCTCAGCGCGGAGATCGGGCTCGCGCTACGCGCCGAGCGCCACCGGCTCGGTATGAGCCAGCGCGACTACGCCGCCCACCGTCGCTGGACCCTCGGCACGGTTATCCGGCTGGAGACGGCCGCCGCTGCGATGAAGCTCGGCGACGTCATGGACGCGCTCGACGGCACCTCCTTCGTCCTCTGCCTGTGCCACCGGCCGCCGACGCCGTCCGAAGCCGCCGCCGCGGCACCGGACGGAGGCCCACCGGCCACCGGTCCGGCGGCGGCCGACATGATCCACGCGCCCGCCACCCCCACCGACCACCCACCCCAGCCGGTGCATCCCACGTTCTGGCCGCGTGCCGAGCTCGTCGCGCGAGTCCGCGGCGGCAGCCGACGCTTCGCGGCCCACCACGTCACCGAGCAGGTCTCCTCTCCGCCACCGTGGTGGTGGTACGCCGAGTCCAGCAGGATCGGAACCGTCCCTCCGGACTGGTACGCGCCGCGGTTCACCCGCCGGGACCGCCCCGCCTCCTGACCGGTCAAAGCCGATGGCCCACGAGAACAGGCTCGTTGACGAGGGTGATGCCGAACGCATCGCTCACGCCGTCGCGCACGCGGCGTGCCAGATCCGCCACCTGGGATGCCGTCGCGCCGCCCCGGTTCGTCACCGCCAGCGTGTGCTTCGTGGACAATGCTGCCGGACCCGGCATCCCGAAGCCCTTGCCGAACCCGGCGCGTTCGATGAGCCAGGCGGCGCTTGTCTTGACTGTGCCGTCGGCGTCGGCAAAGCGTGGCGGCACGGGCGCCCCCTCCCCCAGCCGGTCGGCCACCCGGCGCTGCAGCGCCGCGAAGTCGGCCGCCGACAGGATGGGGTTGGTGAAGAACGACCCGCAGCTCCACGTGTCGTGGTCGGGCTCGTCGAGAACCATTCCCCGCCGCCGGCGCAGTTCCAGGACCGCCTCGCGCACACCGGCCAGTGGCACCCGGTCACCGACCTCGACCCCGAGCGCGGCGGCGAGGTCGGCGTAGCGCACCGGCTGGGAAAGCGTCCCCAGCACGAGCTGGAACATCACCTCGAGCACGACGTAGCGGTCCGTGGACTTGAAGATCGAGTGGCGGTACGTGAAGTGGCAGTCCAGCGGAGTCATCGTCCGCACCTGCTGGTCCACCCGGTCCCACACCCGCACGCGGGCGATCGTCTGGGCGACCTCCTGGCCGTACGCCCCCACGTTCTGCACCGGCGTGGCACCCGTGGACCCCGGAATCCCCGACAGTGCCTCGATGCCCGACCACCCCTCCTCCACGGCCAGGGCCACGAGGCCTTCCCAGTCCTCCCCAGCGGCCACGGTGACGTTGGCCCCACCGCACATGTCCTCGGAGTCGACGCGGACCCCACGCGTCGCCACCTTGACCACGGTTCCGGGAAATCCGGCGTCCGCGACGACGACGTTCGACCCGCCACCCATGACGAGCAGCGGCTCCTCGGCGTCGTCGACCTCGCGCACGGCATCCACGAGCTCGTCCGAGGTCTCGACGACGACCATGCGAGCCGCCGGGCCCCCCACCCGCATGGTCGTGTGCGAGGCGATGGGCTCGTCGCGCAGCTCCTGCATCAGTCGAGCCGGACGACCGCGACGCAGCGGCCCAGGACCTTCTCGCCCTCGCACGTCGTCGTCACGTCGACGGTGACACGCCCGCTTCCAGCGTCGACGGCCTTGACGGCCCCCTCCACGACGATCTCCGACCCGCCGACGGGCACGACGACCGGCTTGGTGAAGCGCGTCCCGAGCTCGACGACCCGTCCGGCGTCCCCGGCCCAGTCGGCCACCACCGAGCCGGACGCGCCCAGCGTCCACATCCCGTGCGCGATGACGTCCGGCAGCCCGACCGAGCGGGCGAAGTCCTCGTCCTGGTGGATCGGGTTCTGGTCCCCCGACGCCTCCGCGTACGCGGCGAGCGTCGCCCGGGTCACCGGCACGGTCACCGGTCCGATCACGTCGCCGACCGCGACCTCGGTCACCCTCCGGGCAGCCATGGTCAGTCCTCCCCGCCGCGCACGACGATGGTCGACATGGACGTCGCCAGGGCCTCGCCGGAGGCGGTGGAGATCTCGGTGCGGGTCGTGATCATCGCGTGACCACCGGCCTGGCGCACCGCGTCGACCGTCGTCGTGCCGGTGACCTCGTCGCCGGCCGTGATGGGCCGGTGGTGGACGAACCGCTGCTCCCCGTGGACCACGCGCGTGTAGTCGATGCCCGCGTCGGGGTCGGTGACGTAGGCCCGCTCAGCTTCCTGGGAGAACCGGACCACCAGCGTCGGCGGCGCCACGACATCGGCGTATCCGGCCGCGCGGGCAGCCTCCGCGTCGGTGTGGACCGGGTCGTGGGCGCCGACAGCGGCAGCGAAGGAGGCGATGAGCGCCGCATCCACGGCATACGGCTCGGTCGACGGATAGCTCCGCCCGACGAAGTCTGGGTTCACGGCCATGGCGACCACTCTAGGAGACCAGCGGCATGGCCCACGCCGTCGATCCCCCGCGGACGCGAGAGGCCGCCGGCACCGAGGTGCGGGCGGCCTCTCGCTGGCTGACCGAGGTCAGCGGGTCTCGCGGTGCGTGGTGTGCTTCTTGCAGCGGGGGCAGAACTTCGCCAGCTCCATCCGGTCAGGATCGTTGCGGCGGTTCTTCTTCGTGATGTAGTTGCGCTCCTTGCACTCCGTGCACGCCATGGTGATCTTGGGGCGGACGTCGGCGCTCTTGCTGGCCACGGGGCAACCTGCTCTCGGGAAGTCGTCGGTACTGGGTCGTCGCGATGGTGTGGGCGTCCGGCCCGGGCCGCGAGGCCCTGCGCGACAGCCAGCACAACAGGGTACGCGACCCTGGGCATTCCCCGAAATCACGGCCTCGGTAGCGGGAGCGGGGCTCGATCCCGCGACCTCACGATTATGAGTCGTGCGCTCTAACCAGCTGAGCTACCCCGCCAGGGGTGCGATCCGGACCTGCCGAAAGGACCTGTTCCGGTCGACCTGAGCCCCCTGTCGGAATCGAACCGACGACCTTTTCCTTACCATGGAAACGCTCTGCCGACTGAGCTAAGGGGGCCTTCGCAGCGGGCGTCAGTCCGCCCGGGCGCGACGGAGACACTACACGTTCATTATCGCTCCAGCGAAATTCGGGACTCCACCAGCGCGGGCCCGTACCAGGTGAGCAGACGCCCCGATACGAGCCTGGTGGGAACCCTCCGAAAGGCCTCCGGACCGTCGTTCGCGGTGAACCCATACGGCTCGTCCGGAAGCAGCACGACGTCGGCGACGGCCGGGTCGTCGAGGGCCTCCACCGCGACCGCGGGGTAGCGGCCGGGGACCCCGCCGGTCACCACCTCGATGCCCGCCCGGCTGAGCAGGTCGGCCGTGAAGGTGGGGCGGCCCACGACCATCCAGGGGTCCCGCCACACCGGCACGACGGCTCGCTCACGCGGCGCCGGCACAGGTCCGCACCACGCCTCCTCCGCCTCGAGGAGCCACGCCGGGTCCGCCTCGAGCGCGAGGACGTCGCGGAGCAGCCGGCGGATCGACGCCACCGCCTGCGGGACGGTCTCGATGTCGGTGACCCAGACGCGGATGCCGCGCTCTCGCAGCCGCCGGACGTCCAGCTCGCGGTTCTCCTCCTTGTTGGCGACGACGAGGTCCGGGTGCAGGCCGGCCACCGCGGTGAGGTCGGGGTTCTTGGTCCCACGCACCCGGGCCACGCCGCGGGCGACGAGGTCGCGCGGGTGGGTGCACCAGTCGGTCACCCCGACGAGCCGCTCCGGGCACGAGACGGCGAGCGCCTCGGTGAGGGACGGCACGAGCGAGACGACCCGCCTTACAGCGTCGGGCAGCTCGACGAGGTGCCCCAGGTCGTCGGGGAGCGTCCGCGACATCAGCGTCCCGGCTCCGCTGTCAGCGGGGCGCCATCCGCAGCGCCCCGTCCATCCGGATCGTCTCCCCGTTGAGGTAGTCGTGGTCGATGACGGCCAGCACGAGCTGGGCGTACTCCTCCGGCCGGGCCAGGCGTTGTGGGAACGGCACCCCGGCGGCCAGACCCGCACGGACCTCCTCGGAGACCGTCGCGAGCATCGGGGTCTCGACGATTCCCGGCGCGATCGTCATCACGCGGATGCCGTGCTGCGCGAGGTCCCGCGCGGCCGGGAGCGTGAGCCCCACGATGCCGCCCTTGGAGGCGCTGTAGGCCGCCTGACCCACCTGGCCGTCGAAGGCCGCGATGCTCGCGGTGTTCACCACGACGCCACGCTGGCCCTGGGGGTCCGGCTCGCTGGCGGCGATCGCCTCTGCCGCGATGGCCAGGACGGTGAACGACCCGACGAGGTTGACCTCGACGACCGTGCGGAACAGGGCCAGGTCGTGGACGCCCTTGCGGCCCAGGACGCGGGCCGACGGGCCGATCCCCGCGCAGTTGACGACGGTGCGCAGGGGGCGCCGAGGGTCGTCCGACGCCTGCCCGACCGCTGCACGCACCTGCTCCTCAGAGGTGACGTCGGTGGGGACGTACGACACTCCGTCGACGGAGGGACCGCCGGCGCACGCCTCGGGCAGGTCGAGCGCGAGCACCCGGGCCCCCGCGGACGCGACCGCCGCCGCCGTGGCGGCCCCCAGGCCGGATGCTCCGCCGGTGACGATGGCCGTGGTGTTCGGCAGCTGCATGGCCGTCATCCTGCCATTGACCTCGCCGGCCTCCGTCCGGGTGTCGGGCGACGGCCGACGGGGTGTCCGGGGCGCGCGTCCGGCTACGCGGGCACGGTCGTGGTTCCGCCCCGGGAGCGCTGCTGCCCGACACTGGCGCCCCAGTGCCCGATGTCGAGCAGGGCGGCCAGGCCCACCCAGAACCAGTCCCATCCGCTCAGTCCTCCGGTCTGCCAGAGGATGACGTAGATGAGGGTCGCGAACGGGAGGAAGACGAGTCCGAGCAACGGCCAGATCCAGGAGTCGAAGGCCGCGTCCACGAGCTTCGGTCGGGCGATCCAGACGATGAGCAGCCCCAGTCGCGGAAAGACTCCGGCGAAGATCGCGAACAGGCATCCCATGGTGGTGTTCCTCTCGTGGACGTGACCGGAACGGTGCCAGTCGGCAGGCGCCCGGTCCTCACCCTCCGCGGATGAACGCGATGTCCCTCAGTGGCCCGGCCCGACGACGATCTTGCGACGCTCGGACTCGTGCGCACCACCCTTGCGCGCGAGCGTCGCGCACGCCTCCTCGATGTCGCGGGCGAGCGTGTCGACGTGCTCCCGGCTGAGCGTCTCCTTCACGAGGGCCCGCATGATCGTCACGTCCTGCGCGTCAGGGGGCAGCGTGTATGCCGGGACCATCCAGCCACGCTCGGCGGACAGCTGCCAGGCGATGTCGAACTCGTCGTAACCCTCGTCCGCGGCGAGCCGGAAGGCCACGAGGGGGAGCTGTTCCTCGTCCTGCCCGATGACCTCGAACCGGCCCATCGCCTCGAGCTTGTCCGCCAGCACTCGGGCGTTCTCCTGCATGTTGCGCATGATGTAGGTGTAGCCGGGCCGGCCGTACCGGACGAGGTTGTAGTACTGGGCCAGCACCATCGCCGACCCCGTGGAGAAGTTCAGCGTGAACGTGGCGTCGGTCTTGCCGAGGTAGTTCTCCTCGAACACCAGGTCGGGTGCCAGGTCGGACGTCTCCCGGAAGATCAGCCAGCCGATGCCCGGGTAGACCAGCCCGAACTTGTGCCCGGACACGTTGATGGACCGCACCTGCTCCAGGCGGAAGTCCCATGCGGAGTCGGGGTAGAGGAACGGCCAGACGAAGCCTCCGCTCGCCGCGTCCACGTGGAGGGGCACGTCCAGCCCTCGCTCCTGCCGGATCTGGATGAGCAGGTCGTTGATGCCGACGATGTCGTCCTTGTGCCCGGTGAAGGTCGTCCCGAGGACTGCCGCGACGCCGATGGTGTTCTCGTCGACGTGCGGGCGCACGTCCTCGGGGCCGATCGTGTACTTCCCGGGTGCGAGCGGGACGATCCGTGGCTCCACGTCGAAGTACCGGCAGAACTTCTCCCACACCACGTGCACGTCGCCGCCGAACACGAGGTTGGGGCTCGTCGTCGGCTTTCCGGCTGCCTCGCGCCTCGTGCGCCAGTTCCACTTCAGGGACAGGGCGCCGAGCATGATCGCCTCGGACGAGCCCTGGGTGCGCGCACCGGTGGTCTCCCCGGGGGCGTGGAAGAGGTCGGCGATCATCCGGATGCAGCGCTGCTCGATCTCGGCCGTGCGCGGGTACTCCGCGTGGTCGATGAAGTTGCGGTGGAGGTTGTCGGCGATGATCCGTTGCGCCTCGGGTTCCATCCACGTCGTGACGAACGTCGCGAGGTTCCGGGCCGGGTCGCCCTCGAGGGCGAGGTCCTCGGCGACGAGCCGCATCGCCTCGACGGCCGTCATGCCCGCTTCGGGGAACGTGCGGCTCGGCACTTCGCGGGTCGCGAAGCGGTTGCCGAACAGCACGGCGTCGGCGTCGGACAGGGGTGACGTGGTCATGCGGTTCTCCTCGGGATGGGGTCGGAGG
The DNA here is from genome assembly GCA_029266735.1 of Ornithinibacter sp. Taxonomy (GTDB): domain Bacteria; phylum Actinomycetota; class Actinomycetes; order Actinomycetales; family Dermatophilaceae; genus Fodinibacter. Next base: position 1,054 of record JAQSWG010000091.1, on the reverse strand, counting down.
ACGGGATGAGCCCCTGGCGCCAGGCCGGGAACATCAGGGCGGCGCCGACGAGGAAGCACACGGCACCGAGCAGCGTGCCGGCGACGGACAGCCGGGTGCTCACGAGCTCGTCGGTGCTCGGCAGGACGTAGCTCGCGAGGGCCGAGGCCATGAACAGGACGGAGCCGAGCATGTTGACCCAGGCCACCCACCACGCCACCGAGCGCCGCTCGACGACGAGGAACCGGCCCGACACCGCGAGGATGCCGAATGCGCTCGCCACGAGGAAGAGGACGGACCCGAACAGATCAGGCCGCCAGACGTACCGGTCCGACTCCGCGGCGTTCGCGTTGTGGGTCAGTGCCGCCAGGGTGCTGACGTTGAAGAAGAGCGTCCCCGGGAACTGCGTCGCGGCGGAGAGCCAGCCGCGGTCGTCCGGCTCCCAGCCGATGAGCCGAACGGGCGCTGCACGGTTCTGCCCGGAGGCATCCACTCCCGTCGTGCCCGGGCTCTGGGCCTGCACGAGCTGGCAGAACGAGGCGCTCGTGAAGAACAGCGACCCCACGAAGTACGTCACGCCGTCGACCGTGCCGCCGACCGCCTCGAGATAGGCAGGGACGGACCCGACGACGAAGCACGCGGACCCGACGATGAACAGCCACGCGATGACCGCGTTCAGCCGCACGGGCCGCACGGACATTCGCCTTCTCCTCTCGACGGGGCACGGCATCCGTGCCGTGAGCCACCCACTATCCGGCCTGGGCCACGGCGGCGGCTCACCCCCTCGGGGTGACCGGAGTCGGCCGGCCAGGGGTTCCATCCGTCCTGGCCGCGGGCGCGGATCTCCGACCCGGCTCCGGCAGCATGGTGATGACGACGAAGGCCACTGCCACGGCGACGACGACCTGCGGCGTCACCGAGAGGCCGTCGCTGCCGAGCAGGAGGGTCGCCAGGAGGGTCGACGTCAGGGGCAGCTTGAGCATTGCGCAGCTCAAGGCGCCGATGCCCATCCCGATCGCGGGCGCGAGGTCCATGCCGGGCAGGCCGCTCACCGCCATCCCGAGCACCGCCCCGA
>JAQSWG010000090.1 GCA_029266735.1 Ornithinibacter sp. | reverse complement strand
CCGGCCATGTCCGAGACGAGCATCCGCATGTCGTTGCCCACGTGCTTGGGGTCCATGTGCTGGTAGAGGTCCGGGTCCACCTTGATGGCGCTGGCATGCAGGCCGGCCTTGTGCGCGAAGGCGCTCGACCCGACGTAGGGCTGGCGTGAGTAGGGAGCGATGTTCGTGACCTCGGCGATGGCGTGGGCGATGCGGGTGGACTCCTGGAGGCGGTGCGGCTCGAGGAGGGGCAGGCCCTTCTTGAGCTGCAGGTTCGCCACCACGGTGAGGAGGTCCGCGTTGCCCGTGCGCTCGCCGTAGCCGTTGACGGTGCCCTGCACGTGGGTCGCGCCCGCGTCGACCGCGGCCATGGAGTTCGCGACGGCGCATCCGGTGTCGTTGTGGCAGTGGATGCCGATGCGTGCCCCGGTCGTCGTGACGACGTCGGCGACCACCTCTGCCACCATGCTCGGCAACATGCCGCCGTTGGTGTCGCACAGGGCGATCACCTCCGCCCCGGACTCCGCCGCGACGCGGACTGCCTCGAGCGCGTAGTCACGGTTCACGGCATACCCGTCGAAGAAGTGCTCGGCGTCGAGGAAGACGCGCCGCCCCTCCGACCGCAGGAAGGTCACCGTGTCACGGATCATCTCGAGGTTCTCCTCGAGCGTCGCGCGCAGCGCTCTCTCCACATGTCCGGTGTGCGACTTGGCGACCAGGGTGACGACCTGCGCACGGCTGTCGAGCAGGGCGCGGACCTGGGGGTCGGACTCCGCCCTGCCGCCGGCCCGTCGCGTGGCGCCGAACGCCGCAAGGGTCGCGTTCCTCAGCGTCAGCTCCTCAGCGGCACGAGCGAAGAACTCGGTGTCCTTGGGGTTCGCACCGGGCCAGCCGCCCTCGATGAAGCCGACGCCCAGCTCGTCGAGGTGGGACGCGATGGCCAGCTTGTCGGCCACCGTGAGGTTCAGCCCCTCCTGCTGCGCGCCGTCACGCAGCGTCGTGTCGTAGACGTGGAGGTCGGTCATCGGTGCTCACCTGCATCGGTATGCCGGTCGCCCGGCGTTCGTGCCCCGGCCCGTGAGGGCCGGGGCGATGACGTGTGGTGCTCGTGACCCATTGTCGGGCCGGCGCTGCCGCCGCACCGCCCGGGGTGGGGGCGGTGCGACCCTGCTTCCCGGTCCCGCCGCGCCCGCGCCGCTCCCGACAAGCAAAAGACCCCCCGGGTGCGGGAGGTCTGCGCGACGAGGGCGTCTCGTCGCGCTAGCCGATAATGGTCGTGGTGGTGACCACGTCACGGAGCGTCACGCCGACACTGTCCCACGAGCCGGGTGTCGCTGGACACGACCCGTCCACATGCTGGCGCCTCGGCGGGCGGCGCGGCCGCGCGCCGGGGCGGATACTGCTCCTCATGGGCGGCTGCTGCGAACCGGAGGGCTACGACACCATGTTCGGCGCCGCCTTCTCCCGGCGGCTCACGCGGCGCTACCGCCGACGGGGCCTGGACCGGACAGCCAGGAGGATCGTCGACGTCGTCGCCGAGAACGGGGTGGAGGGCGCCTCGGTCCTCGAGGTGGGTGGCGGCGTGGGGGCGATCCAGCTGGAGCTCCTGCGCCGGGGAGCGGCGCGGACCACCAACCTCGAGCTGGTCGAGGCCTACGAGGCCGATGCGGCGGCTCTCGCGCGAGAGGCCGGCGTCGCCGACAGGGTGACGCGCCGGCGCATCGACCTCGCGCGCAGCCCAGAGGCGGTGGAGCCGCACGACGTCGTCGTCCTGCACCGGGTGGTGTGCTGCTACCCCGACCACCAGGCCCTGCTCACCGCGGCTGCGGCGCACGCACGCCGCCTCCTGATCTTCAGCCACCCGCCGCGCAACCCCTTCAGTCGCGCAGCCGCCACCGGCGAGAACCTCCTCTTCCGGCTGCGGGGCAGCCCCTTCCGCACGTACGCCCATCCGCCCGACGCGATGATGGCCGCGGCAGGCACCTCGGGGCTCGAGCTGGCGTACCACCGCCGAGGTCTGGCGTGGCACATCGTCGGTCTGGCGTCGCCCACCACGTGAGGTGGACCTCGAGGGGTCAGCCGAGCTCCCACCAGGCGTCGAGCCCCGGGGGGTCGGCGACGGCGACCCGGTCTCCGACCCGCGGCACCGCCACGGGGATGCCGTGCGTCGCCGCCGCGACGAGGAGCCGTTCGACGGGCTCGGCCCACGGGTGGGGGGCGAGCACGAACGTGCACCAGTGGATCGGGACCAGCAGCCCGCCGCCCAGCAGTCGGGTGGCCTCGACGGCCTCCTCGGGGTCGAGGTGGATGTCGTGCCAGGCCACGTCGTAGGCACCGACGGCCATGAGCGAGAGGTCGAACGGCCCGTGCTCGGCACCGATGCCCGTGTAGCCGTCGAAGAATCCGGTGTCGCCACTGAAGAAGACCGTCCCCGACGTCCCGGCGAGAACCCACGACGCCCAGAGGGTGCCGTCCCGCCTCAGGCCGCGTCCGGAGAAGTGCTGGGCCTCGACGGCGGTGAGGCGCACGGCGCCGACCTCGACGCCCTCGCCCCAGTCGCACTCGACGACACGGTCGGCGGGCACACCCCAGCTGTCGAGGTGTGAGCCGACGCCGAGGGGGACGACGAACACGGCATCCGACAGCTCCCTGAGCGAGCAGATCGTGTCCATGTCGAGGTGGTCGTAGTGGTCGTGGGAGATCACGACGGCGTCGACCCGTCCGAGGCCGGCGAGCGGCACGGGCACGGCGTGCAGGCGACGGGGACCGACGTGCTGGCTGGGCGAGCACCGTTCGCTCCACACCGGGTCGAGCAGCAGCCGCACCCCGTCGAGCTCGACGAGGCACGAGGCGTGTCCGAACCACGTGACGTGGAGCCCGTCGGTCGCCGGCTCGCGGGACGCGCTGACCACCGGGATCGGGCCCCGCGGACGACGCAGCTCAGACCCGGCGAGGAACCGCTGCAGCGCGTCCCGCTGTCCGGCGGGCATCACGGCGGTGCCCGGACAGGTGTTGTGGAAGGCGCCGGCGCGGTACTGCGGCGAGCGTCGCATCCGCTCCAGGCGATCGCCGTTCGGCCGCGAGCCCATCGAGGCGTTGACGCCCCGGCCGGTCACGGCGAGTGCGCCGAGGGCGCTCGCGGCACCGGCCGCGATGGCGAGTCGGTTGAGCCTGGTCACGGGTCCATTGTGCGTGGTGGGTCGTCGGCGCGCCGGACGTCTCGCTGGATGTGCGTCTGCGGCGCCACGTCCCGAACGCTCTCCGGGGCGGCGGCCGCCACGAGGGCGTCGAAGAGCCGCCCGTCCTCCCCCGCCTCCGGATGCCACTGGACCGCGAGCCGGAAGCGTGCGGTGGGGTCCTCCATCGCCTCCAGCGTCCCGTCCGCGTGCCACGCCGACGCCCGGTACGGCGTGCCCTCCAGCGACTCGGGCCGCACCGCCTGGTGGTGGTAGGTCGGGACGTCGAGCGGTTGGGTGCCGAGCAGCTCGGCGAGCCGAGTGCCCTCGACGGGTTCTGCATGGTGCGAGGCGTACTCGCCCGGACGTGGGGAGTGCGCGTCGTGCCCGACTCGGTCCGGCAGGTGCTGCTCGAGGACGCCACCGGCAGCCACCGCCATCACCTGCATGCCCCGGCAGATCCCGAGCACCGGCAGGTCCCGATCGGCCGATGCCCGGGCGAGGGCGAGCTCCCAGGCGTCCCGGTCGCGCCGTGGCCGCTGCGCGCGCTCGTGCGGTCCAGCGCCGTACCGGCTCGCCTCCACGTCCGCCCCTCCGGCGATGACGAGGGCGTCGATCCGGTCGAGGACGGCATGAGCCATCTCGTCGTCCGCATCCGGTCGGGGCGGAAGCACGACGACGAGGGCGCCGGCGCGCTCCAGGTGCGCGATGTACCGGTGCGGCACGAGCGCGCTGCGCTGCGCCCGCCACGGCGAGCGGTCGACGTCCTCGACGTACGAGGACACCCCCACGAAGGGTCGGGCAGAGGTCGTCATGACGGCACGCTCACAGTGGCGTGACGTACGCGCCGCAGATGCCACCGTCGACGAGGAACGTCGAGGCGGTCATGAAGCTCGACTCGTCGGAGGCGAGGAAGAGCACCGCGTTCGCCATCTCCTCCGGCTCACCGAAGCGCCCCATCGGCACGTGGACGAGCCGGCGCTCGGCCCGCTCGGCGTCCTTGGCGAAGAGCTCCTTGAGCAGCGGTGTGTTGACCGGTCCCGGACACAGGGCGTTCACCCGGATGCCGTCGCGAGCGAACTGCACACCCAGCTCACGGGTCATCGCGAGGACTCCACCCTTGGACGCCGAGTAGGAGATCTGGGACGTGGCGGCCCCCATGACCGCCACGAAGCTCGCGGTGTTGATGATCGAGCCGGACCGCCGCTCCAGCATGTACGGCAGGGCCGCCTTGCAGCACAGGTAGACGGAGGTGAGGTTGACCTCCTGGACCCGCCGCCAGGCCTCGAGGTCCGTGTGGAGGATGGAGTCGTCGTCGGGTGGGCTGATCCCGGCATTGTTGAACGCGATGTCGAGCCGGCCGTAGCGCTCCACCGTCCTCGCGAAGAGCCGGTCGACCTCCTCCTTGCTGGCGACGTCGGTGTGCACGTACATGCCGCCGACCTCCCTGGCGATCGTCTCGCCGGCCTGGTCGGAGAGGTCCGCAACGACGACGCTGGCGCCCTCCTCGGCGAACCGCCGGACGGTCGCCAGGCCGATGCCGGAGCAGCCACCCGTCACCACCGCGACCTTGCCCTCGAGCCTGCCTGCCATGTGCCTCTCCTATGCCTGGGTCATGCCTCGGTGCTGAGGAAGACGTTCTTGACCTCGGTGAAGGCGTCGAGCGCGTCCGGCCCGAGCTCCCGGCCGATGCCGCTCGCCTTGAAGCCGCCGAACGGTGTGGAGTACCGCACGGAGCTGTGGCTGTTGACCGAGAGGTTCCCCGCCTCGACCCCGCGGGCGACCCGGATGGCACGGCCGAGGTCCCGCGTCCAGATCGACCCGGACAGACCGTAGGCCGTGTCGTTGGCCTTGCGGACCGCGTCCTCCTCGTCGTCGAACGCCATGACGGCGACGACCGGGCCGAACACCTCCTCCTGCCACACCCGGTCCTGCGGACCGCTCGGCAGGACGACGGTCGGCGGGTACCACCAACCGGGCCCCTCCGGCGCCGATCCGCGGAAGGCGACGTCGACGGTGGCCCGGCCGCCGTCACCGGCCTCGTCGACGAACCCCCGCACGCTGTCGCGCTGGCCCGACGACACCAGCGGCCCCATCTGGGTCGCCTCGTCACCGGGGTCGCCGACGACGACGCCCTTGACGGCCCGTTCGAAGCGCTCCATGAAGGAGTCGAACACGCTGCGCTGCACGAGGATCCGACTGCGGGCGCAGCAGTCCTGTCCCGCGTTGTCGAGGAAGCTCATCGGCGCGGATGCCGCCGCCGTGTCGAGGTCGGCGTCGGCGAAGACGATGTTCGCCGACTTGCCACCGAGCTCGAGGGTCACCCGCTTGAGCTGGTCCGCGGCCTTGCGCATGATGCCCTGACCCACGGCCGTCGAGCCCGTGAAGCACACCTTGCGGACGTCCGGGTGCGACACGAACCGCTCCCCCACGACCGAGCCCTTCCCGGGAAGCACTGTGAGGACGCCGTCCGGGATGCCCGCCTCGAGCGCGAGCTCGCCGAGGCGCACCGCCGTGAGCGGCGTCAGCTCGGCGGGCTTGAGGACGACGGTGTTGCCGGCGGCGAGTGCGGGCGCCATCCCCCAGCCGGCGATCGGCATCGGGAAGTTCCACGGGACGATCACCGAGACGACGCCGAGCGGCTCCTTGAAGGTGACGTCCAGGCCGCCCGCCACGGGGATCTGCCGACCGAAGAGCCGCTCGGGCGCAGCCGCGTAGTAGCGCAGGACGCCCACGACGTTGCCCGCCTCCCAACGGGCGTTGGAGATCGTGTGGCCCGCGTTGGCGACCTCGAGCCGGGCGAGCTCCTCCGTGTGCGTCTCGACGACGTCCGCGAACCGCCGGAGGAGCATGCCCCGGTCGGCGGGGTTCACCGCCCGCCACTGCGGCCCGACCTCGACGGCCCGGGCGATCGCGGCATCGGTCTCCGGGAGCCCGACGAGATCGATCGTCGTGACGACCTCCTCCGTCGCGGGGTTCACGACGTCGTGCGTGATGGTGCTGCTCATGGTGCGTTGCTCACAGCCTCTCGAAGCCGCGGACCCGCTCCCAGTCGGTGACCGCGCTGTTGTAGGCGGCGAGCTCGACGTCCGCCGCGTTGACGTAGTGGTCGACCACGTCGTCACCCAAGGCCTTCCGGGCGATCGCGGACGCCGCGAGGAGGTCGCGTGCCTCGGCCAGGGTGGTCGGGACGTGCTCGTAGTCACCGACGTAGGCGTTGCCCTCACACACCGGGGGCAGGGGCAGCGCCTCGCGGATGCCGTGCAGCCCGCCCGCCATCATCGCCGCCACGGCGAGGTAGGGGTTCACGTCGCCGCCCGGCACGCGGTTCTCGACGCGCAGGCCACCCCCGTGGCCGACGACCCGCAGCGCGCAGGTGCGGTTGTCCATGCCCCACGCCACCGCGGTCGGCGCGAACGACCCGGGCTGGAAGCGCTTGTACGAGTTGATGTTCGGCGCATAGAAGTAGCACAGCTCACGCATGGTCGCGAGCACGCCGGCGAGGAAGTGGTCGAACAAGTCGCTGCGTCCGTCCTCCCGACCGTCGTCGGCGAAGACGACCGCACCGTCGGTCCCGCGCAGTGACAGGTGGATGTGGCAGGAGTTGCCCTCGCGCTCGTCGAACTTCGCCATGAAGGTGAGCGACTGGCCGTGGCGGGCCGCGATCTCCTTCGCCCCCGTCTTGTAGATGGTGTGGTTGTCGCAGGTGCGGAGCACCTCGTCGAAGAGGAACCCGATCTCGTGCTGGCCGAAGTTGCACTCGCCCTTGGCCGACTCCACGGTCATCCCGGCTGCGTACATCTCGTTGCGGATCTCCCGCAGCACCGACTCGACCCTGCTGCCGCCGAGGATGGAGTAGTCGACGTTGTAGCGGTTGGCACCGGTGAGGCCCTGGTAGCGCCGGTCCCACGCGGACTCGTAGGAGTCCTCGAAGAGCATGAACTCCAGCTCCGTGCCCGCGTAGCCGGCATACCCCTCCTCCTCGGCGGCCGCGATCTGGCGCTTGAGGATGGTGCGTGGGGACTGCGCGACCTCGCCGGAGTCGTCGAGCCAGGTGAGGTCGCTCTGGATGGTGACGCAGTTGGGGTGCCCGGGCGTGCGGCGCAGGGTCGACAGGTCCATCTCGAAGAACATGTCGCCGTAGCCGCGCTCCCACGACGACATGGCGTAGCCGTCGACGGTGTTCATGTCGACGTCGACCGCGAGGAGGTAGTTGCACCCCTCGGTGCCGTGGTCGAGGACGTGCTCGAGGAAGAAGTGTCCGTGCAGTCGCTTGCCCTGGAGGCGGCCCTGCATGTCGGTGAAGGCGACGATGACGGTGTCGACCTCGTTGGCCAGGACCGCGGCGCGCAGCTGGTCGACGGACAGCTGCGGTGGGCCACCGTGGTGGATGGGGCTCGGCATGGTGCTCCTTCTCGCTATCCGATGAGGCCACGGAGGAGGGCGGACGTCGCGTCGCAGTGCTCCTCCATGGCGGTGCGGGCGGTGTCGGGGTCCTCGCCGAGGATGGCCGCGACGATCGTCTCGTGCTGCTCGTGCGAGTGCTCGATGTTCGTGCGGAGGACGGGGATCGCCGCAAGCAGCTCACCGAGGGCCGCCTGGGCACGGGTCACCGCCTCGACGACCATGGGAGAGCCGGTGAGGGTCGCGATCGCGAGGTGGAGGCGTGAGTCGGCGATGCGGTGCGCCCCGGCCTCCGCCTCCCGGACCGCGCGGCAGGACTCGGCGAGCCAGTCTCGCTGGTCCCCGGAGAGCCGTCGGGTTGCGGCGAGCCGCGCGGCACCCGGCTCGACCACCCTCCGGAAGTCGAGCGCGTCCTCGAGGGACGCTCCGTGCCGGATCGCCGTGGTCACCTTCCCGGCCCGCCGCGACCCGGCCAGGGGCTGACCGGCGTACGTGACCACCGTGCCACCTCCGCGGCCACGCGTGGTCGTCACGAGGCGGGACTCACGCAGGGCCGCGATCGCCTCCCGGAGGGTGTTGCGCGACACGCCGAGCCGCTCTGCGAGGTCCCGCTCGGGCGGGAGCTGCTCCCCGGCGACGAAGACCCCGAGCCGGATCGCGGTGCCGAGCTGTTCGACCGTCGTCTCGAAGACGTTGCCGACGGCGGGTCGCAGCACGGCATCCGGCAGCCTCGGCGGCTGCGGCGGCGACTGCTCCGGTGTCACAGGAGGAGTATGCCTTGGTAATGGTCCGTCGGTGAACCTTTAGGTCAGGTGAGCCGGGTGAGCCAGCCGTGCGTGTCCTCGACGCGTCCGTACTGGACGTCGAGCAGGGCCCGACGGATGGCGTGGGTCACCTCGCCGCCGTCCTGGCCGGCGGTGGAGGCGGCGGTGCCGCCCTCCCACCTGAGCTCGCCGACGGGGGTCACCACCGCCGCCGTTCCGCACGCGAAG
>JAQSWG010000012.1 GCA_029266735.1 Ornithinibacter sp. | reverse complement strand
TCGTCGGCCCAGCGCACCGCGGACGAGGTCTCCGCGGCCTCGGAGAAGGCCCGCAGCGAGCTGGCGACGAAGGAGCGCCCGCTCAGCGACGACTGAGACGGCGCTCGCCCGAACCGGCCACGCAGGTCAGGGACGGGGAGCTCGCTCACCAGCCCCAGGTGCCGGGTCCACCCTTGAACGGGCCGACGACCCGCGAGGTGACCCACCCTCCGTAGAACCCACCGGCCTGCGGTGTCACGACCTCCGGGCTCGAAGTCCTCGAACGGCAGGTAGTACGCGGGCGGGTGGCTCGTCTCGAGCACCCGCAGGGCGCGGCGGGAGACCGCCACGCGCACGCCGCCCAGCCAGACCTCGACGTCCTCGGCGGTCGGCTCGACCCGCGGTGGCCGGGGGTAGTCCCACACCGACTCCTGACCCGGCCCCACCGGCTCCGGCACGGGCCGGTTCACGGCGTGCGCTCCGCGGCCAGGGCGCCGAGCAGCGCCGCCTCGAACAGCTCGACGGAGCCGCCCAGTGAGCCGAGCGCTGTCGGCCCGAGCAGCACGGTGTGGCTGCCGTCGGACCTCACGCCGAGCACCGCTGGGAGGCCCGACGCCGCGGATGCCGTGCGCTCGCCCTCCGTCGTCTCGTTCCGGTGGGTCAGGCGCACCGGAACCGGGAGGCGCGCCGCCATGTCGTCCCACTCCGGCTTGCGTCGCACCGCACCATGGGTCACGTCGCACAGGCCGCACTCGGTGCGGCCGAGGAGGTGACCGACGACGTAGGCGAGCTCGCCGAGGACGCCGCCGTCCGCGGCATACACGCCGACGACCTCGACCACGGGCTCAGGCATGGCGGCAGGCTAACCCGCGGGCCCGGCCGGCCGTGGGCCCTGTCGAGGCTTGCCCACGTCGTGACGGCGGCGAAGCGTCGGGCGAGGTCGGCCTCGGCGGACTCCACTCCCGATCGATGAGGGCCGCCCCAGCCGCCCCACATCCGACGGCGTCCGAAGGCACCGAGCAGGAGGAAGAACAGGAGCAGGCCGGACATGCGTTCAGCGCAGGCACAGCAGCCCGGTGCGCTCGTCGGCTGCGCGGCGCACACCGGGATACTCCCCGGGTGGTACCTGCGCCGACGCGGTGTCGCCTCGAGCACGCGGGAGCGCGAAAGCGCGAAGCCGACGCCCGAGGAGCGCCGCCCCGGTGGCGCCAAGGGGGCGCGACATCCCGCGCGTGCGGCACCACCGAAGCTTCAGACCGATCCTCTACGCCGCCATTCATGGGGATGCCGTTCGCGCGACCTGGTGCGCGCCTGACACCCCAGGACGCGCACACGGCCCGGGTCACGGGCCAACGGAAAGGCCCCCCGACCGTCGTCGTGGGGGCCTGACCCGAGGAGCTGCGGTGGAGCCGCCTAAGGGAATCGAACCCTTGACCTATTCATTACGAGTGAATCGCTCTGGCCGACTGAGCTAAGGCGGCGGACACCCGAGCGGGCTCGGGCACGCCGGACGAGTATACGAGGCCCGACGCTGGACCACGAAACCCGGCACGGGGTGCCGGGAGGGTCAGCAGCGCAGCCCGTCCTGCGGCACGGTCCCCTTGAGGTAGAAGCGGTCCACCGCCGTGTCGACGCAGTCGTTGGAACGGGCGTACGCCGTGTGGCCGTCGCCGTCGAAGGTCAGGAGGGAGGCGTCCGCGAGCTGCTCGCGCAGCCGCACCGACCACTCGTACGGCGTCGCCGGGTCTCGGGTGGTGCCGATGACGAGGATCGGGTCGGCCCCCACGGCGGCGACCTTCTTGGTCTCACCCGTCGCCGGGATCGGCCAGTAACCACACGGGAGCGAGCCCCACATCATGTACGTGGCCCACGTCGGTGCCACCTCCGCGGCCTCCTCGGCGAGCCGGCGGCGTTCGTCGAGGTCCGCCGTCTCGGCCTCGTCCAGGCAGTTCACCGCGAAGTAGGCCTCGAGGAGGTTGTCCGCGTACTCACCCCCCGGGTTGCGGTGGGCGTACTGGTCGGCGAGCTGCATCAGCCCCGTGCCGTCTCCCCCGATGGCGAGACGCATGGCGTCGACGAGGAACTCCCACTGGCCCTGGTTGTACATCGCCTGCGCGATGCCGACCGAGGCCCAGCCCTCGGTGAGCCGCGGCACGCTGTTGTCGCCCGTGCGGGGCAGCGGGCTCCGGTCGACGGACGCGAGGAACGTCCGAAGGCCCGCCATCACCTCGTCGACCGACCCGCCCATCGGGCAGTCGCCCTCCTCGACGCAGAACGCCGCCCAGGCGCGGGTGGCGCGCTCGAAGCCGGCCGCCTGCCCCAGGGAGGTCTCGGTGCTCGTCGCATCCGGGGGCACGACGCCGTCGAGGACCATCCGACCCACCTGCTCCGGGAAGATGTCGGCGTAGGTCGCACCGAGGAGCGAGCCGTAGGACTTGCCGAGGTAGGTCAGCTTCTTCTCGCCCAGGGTGGCACGCAGGACATCCATGTCGCGCGCTGCCTCCGCCGTCGACACGTGGGCCAGGAGCGGCCCGGCGCGATCGGCGCACTGCTGGGCGAACCCCCGGGACATGCGTGCGAAGGCCTCCTCCTCCGCAGAGTCGTCCGGCGTGGGATCGGCGGTGAGGAAGCTGTCGAGCTGGGGGTCGGTCAGGCAGTCGATCGGCGAAGACCTGTCGACGCCTCTCGGGTCGAACCCGACGACGTCGTAGGCCTGGCGAACCCCTCTGGTCAGCATGAAGTCGGCTGCCCTGGCGTAGTCGACACCGGAGGCGCCAGGGCCCCCGGGGTTGACGACGAGGGAACCGATCCGCTTCGACGCGCGCTTGGCGGGGACCTTCACGACCGCGAGGTCGATGGTCTGACCCTGGGGGTTCTCGTAGTCGAGGGGCACCTCCAGCCTGGCGCACACCGCCCCCTCGCACTCACTCCACTCGAGCCGCTGGGCGTAGAACCTCGCCAGCTCCTCGGATCCTGGAGGCGGGGACTGCGGGGAGACGGAGATCGACGGCGCACCCGCGTCCCCCCGGATGCCGTCCACCACAGCGCATCCCGAGAGGCCGACCGTCCCCAACATGGCGGCCACGAGAGCAGCGGCGGGGCGGCGGTTCATGCGCGCACGATAGGCGAGCGACCTGCGGAAAGGTGACACGGAAGGGTCACGATCCTGTCGTCACCGCGGCAGCCGAAGGTCCAGGGCCATCGCCTCGAGGGCGAGGAGCGGGTTGACGTTGGCGTCGATCCGCTCGCGAGCGGTGCCGATCGCGTCCATCGCCCGGAGCAGGTCGTCGGGCCCGAGGAGCTCACCGACCCGCTGGACGACCTGCCTGCCGTCCTCGTTGACGAGCGCGGTCCCGGCACCCGTCCGCAGCACGAGCGCGTCACGGTAGACCGAGAGGAGGTCCACGAGGGCCCGGTCGACGACGTCGCGGGTGAAGCGGGTGGCCCGGGCCTTCTGCTCCTTCTCGAGGGACGTCAGCTGCGAGCGGATGTGCGGCGGCTGGGTGCGTGCGGTGGGGTCGGCGCCGAGAACCTCGAGCAGCCTGGTCCGCTCGGCGGCGTCCCGCTCCCCCGAGGCGGCGGCGGACTCCTCCGCCGCGATCGTCATGAGGTCCCCGGCGGCGCCCATCGCGTCCCCGACGCTGACGATCTTCGTCGCCATCGTGATGACGTCGTGCCGCCGGATGCGCGCGTGCTCGTCACGGGCGAGCCGCCGGGCTAGGCCCACGTGGGACTGGGCGGCACGGGCGGCGTAGAGGGCCATCGGCGGGTCGACGCCGTCCCGCCTCGTGAGGAGCTCGGCCACAGCCTCCACCGGGGGCGTGCGCAGCCGAACATGGCGGGACCTCGAGCGGATGGTGATGATGACGTCCTCGACGGAGGGTGCGCACAGCATCCACACCGTTCGAGGCACCGGCTCCTCCAGGGCCTTGAGCAGGGCGTCGGCGGCGCGCTCGGTGAGCCGGTCGGCATCCTCGACGATGATGACCCGGTAGCGCCCCACGGACGGCCGGTGCGCGGCGAGGGCGACGAGGTCACGCGCCTGCTCCACCTTGATCGACAGCCCCTCCGTCGCGATGACGTCGACGTCGGCGTGGGTGCCCTCGAGTGCCGTGCGGCACTCGCGACACGTCCCGCACCCTCCGTCGGGACAGAGCAGGGCGGCGGCGAACGAGCGGGCCGCGACCGACCGGCCGGACCCCGGTGGACCGGTGAAGAGCCAGGCGTGCGTCATCGCGGTCGGGGTCCGCACGGCGTGCTCGAGGACCGCGACGGCATCCTCCTGCCCGATGACGTCCCGCCACACCGTCACCGGTCCAGCACCCCCATGGCCTCGAGCCGGCTCACCACGAGGTCGTGGACGCGTTCGGGCGGCTGGGTGCCGGCGACGACGAGGTAGCGCTCGGGGTGGCCCGCCGCCATCGAGAGGAAGTGCTGTCGGATCGCCTCGTGGAAGGCGTCCGCCTCCGACTCGAGGCGGTCGTGGGTGCCGCTGCGGCGCCGTCGCCCCTCGTCGGCCGTGATGTCGACGACCACCGTGAGGTCGGGAACGAGGTCTCCCACCGCCCACATCTGGAGGTCGTGCACCTCCGCTGCGCCCAGGTCGCGACCGGCTCCCTGGTAGGCGACGGAGGAGTCGGTGTAGCGGTCGGTGATCACCACCTCGCCCCGCTGCAGGGCGGGCCCGATGAGCTCGTCAACGTGGTGAGCCTTGTCGGCGGCGAACAGGAGGGCCTCCGCCCGGGCGCTGACGTGGTCACCGTGGAGCACGAGGTCGCGGATGGCCCGACCCAGCTCGGTGCCACCCGGTTGGCGGGTCACCGTGACGGTTCGGCCCCGCTCGCGCAGGGTGTCGGCAAGGAGCCGCACCTGTGTCGACTTCCCGGCGCCGTCGCCTCCTTCGAAGGCGATGAACAGCCCCTGGTCACCCGTCACGCGTGCGAGCCTAGGCCAGCGCCGCGACACCGGGCGGGCACGGCATCCAGCGACGCCGGACGACCCATCGAGAGGAGGCAACACGCCGATGGTGAGGTGCCCTCGGCCTGCGTGTTGCCTCCTCTCGAGGTGACCGGGGGCCTCAGGCCTGCTCGTGCCGGTCGGAGTTGGCGTGGATTGCAGCGTGCACGTATGCCGCGAGGCCCGGCTCGAGGTCCTCGTACGTCTTCGTGAACCTCGGGTCAGCGACGTACATGTCCGCCAGGCCCCGATGGAACCCGTGGTCGAGGTCGTAGAACCACCGCTCGATGTGCGCGCGGTGCGCCTCGGCGGCATCCATCGCCTCGGTGGACGTGGCGGGAGCGCCCGACCGCAGCGCGGCGACGAAGGCCGCGTTGACGGCATCCCCCTCGGCCTTGACCTCGGCCCAGTCGGCCTTCGTGTAGCGCGAGGTGCGGGACGCGGACTGCTTCCACGCGTCGGTGTCGCCCCACCGCTCCTGCGCCTCGGCCTGGTACTCCTCACGGAACCCATCGCCGAACAGCTCCTTGAGGTCCTCGGTGGTGGCAGGTCGTCCTTCCATCTCTCTCTCCAGTGCTCGGTCGATGGCCGTGACGAGCTCCTCGAGCTCGCCCAGCCGGGACACGACCGCGTGGCGCTGGCGCCGAAGGTGCTCCTCCGGTGTCCCCACGCCGTCGAGCAGGGCACGCACCTCGTCGAGGGACATGCCGAGCCGTCGGTACGTGACGACGGTCGCGAGCCGGGTGAGGTCGGCATCCGTGTAGAGGCGGTAGCCGGCGTGCGTGCGGGTGCTCGGCACGACGAGGCCCTCGGCGTCGTAGTGGTGCAGGGTGCGCACCGTGACGCCGAACGACTCGGCCACCTGCCCCACGGTGAGCTCCACCCGTGCAGTGTGCTGGCTCGTTGCGGTCATGTCACCACCGTGACCCCTGACGTCGCGTGAGGGTCAAGTCGGATGCCGGGCGGGCGTTTCCGCCCGGCGTACCCGGGCTCCGGACAGGCGCGGACCGGCGGCGTCCCGCGCGCGGCCGAGCCGGATGCCGGTCAGCCCGAGGGCGACTCGAACCAGTTCGCCAGACCCGCCGCCAGGCCCAGGTCACCGGTGGCCTTGATCTTGCCCATCATGAACATCATCGCGGGGCTCC
Organism: Ornithinibacter sp.; assembly: GCA_029266735.1. Lineage (GTDB taxonomy): Bacteria > Actinomycetota > Actinomycetes > Actinomycetales > Dermatophilaceae > Fodinibacter. The sequence continues at coordinate 47,342 of JAQSWG010000012.1, read as the reverse complement.
CGGCACCGGACAGCATCTTGAGGAACTCCACCGGGCCCAACGTCAGCGAGAGGTTCGGCGAGGCGGTGGGCTCCTTCTCGATCGAACAGGTGCCGTCGTCGACCACGACGGCATACGTGTCCGTCGAGTCCCCCGGGCCGCCGGTCACGTGGAAGTCGATCCGTGCGCTGCGGCCACCGGCCTTGTCGGGGCGGAACTGCTGGGGGAAGCGAGCGAAGATCGCGTCGAGGAGGGCACCGCGGTGCTCACCGCCGAGGTCGGCACGGATCTCGTCGTCGGACATCCCCTTGACGAGGCTGACGAACTCCGCCGGCTGCAGGCGCGCGAGGGTCTGGGGGTCGAGGGCCATGACATCTCCGAGGTGGTGCCCGGGCCACGGCGGCCCAGGTCGGTCTCCGAAACTACTCGTGGGTAACCCGCCGGGCAAGCCCGTCCGTCGTGGGCCGGCGCCTGTCGGCCAGCCGTTCCAGGAGTTCCGCGCCCTCCCGGCCGGCGTCATGGCCACGCATCTCCTCCCCGACCCTGGCCGCGGCCGCGCGGTAGGAGGGCTGGGCGAGCACCCGCCGTACCGCCGCTCGGACGCGGCGAGGGGTCGGACGCGTGGAGCGGATCCGCACCCCCACCCCGCTCCACCGGACGCGGGCGCCCGTTTCGGCCTTCTCCTCGGTGGACCCTGCCTGGACGATCGGCACCCCGTGGTGGAGTGCGGTCGTCACTCCCGTGTAGCCGCCGTTCGTCACGCACACGGCGACGTGTGGGAGGAGGAGGTCGTACGGCACGAACGTGGCGACCCGGGTGTTGGCCGGCACCGGCCCCCCGAACACTGCCTCGAGACGCTCCAGCGGCATACCGCCCGTGGTCACCACGACGAGGACGTCCTCACCGGCGAGAGCACGCAGCGCCGGCACGACGAGCTCGCTCATGTCGGGGCGGATGCTGCCCTGCGTCACGTGGACGACGGGCTGCGTGGCGGTCTGCAGCTCCGTCCACCACGCTGGCGGCACCCAGTGCGCGGGAGGGTCGGGACGCAGGGCGCCGACCCAGTGCACCGATGGCGGCACGTCGGCCGCGTCGTACTCGAAGGACGGCGTGCACGCCTGCAGGTGGAGCAGGGGCGACACCGATGCCTCGAGAACGCTCCTGCCGTCCGGCGGCAGGCCGAGCTCGGCGCGCAGCCGGTCGTAGCCTTCCTGCGCCTCGGCGAACACCCAGCGGCGGGATGCCGTCCGCACGGCATGGTTGCGCAGACGCGAGACCGGCCCCTCCATGGGGAGCAGTCCCGGCCCGAACGCCGGTGACCGCCCGTGGGCTCGTGGGAGAGGTCCGTCCCCGAACGTCGCGACCGGGACACCGAGGAGCTCCCCGAGCAGCCCCACCCCGTAGCTGAGCCCGTCGCAGAGGATCGCGTCGACCGGCGTGGCGGCGATCACGGGGGCGAGGTCGGTGACCCGGTGATCGGCTTCACCGACGAACACGTCGGCATACGCCCGGCCGATCGCGCGTGGCCCCCGCAGCCCGGCCAGCTGCGGGAACTCCTCGAGCAGCCGCTCCCCGTCGAAGTCCCGCGTCGCGGCATACGGCACGGGTGTGGCACCGACGGCCGCGATCCCGTCGTGGAACCGCCGGCTCGCGAACCACAGCACCTCGTGGCCACGCTCGACGAGCCGCGCCGCGAACGGCATCGCGTTCCGGGTGTGCGCCGGAACGGGGACCGTGGCGAGGAGGAAGCGTGACATTGGCGCGTCGACCGACGGGAGGCCGCCTCAGGCCGGCTTCGTCGCCGAGGTCCGGCGGGAGGTGGCCTTCGTGGCAGGGGTCCTGCCGGCGGTCGCCTGCCTCGCGGTCCCCTTCTTCGCGGTCCCCTTCTTCGCGGTCCCCTTCTTCGCCGTCCCCTTCTTCGCCGTCGCCTTCTTCGCGCCTCCCTTGGTGGCCGTCCGCTTCTTCGCCGGACCCTGAGCCCGCTTGTCGGCGAGGAGCTCGTAGCCACGCTCCGGCGTGATCTTCTCCGGGTCGTCGTCCTTGCGCAGCGTTGCGTTCGTCTCGCCGTCGGTGACGTACGGCCCGAAGCGACCGTCCTTGACGACGACCGGACGACCGGAGGCCGGATCGGTACCGAGCTCGGCCAGCGGTGGCTTGGCCGCCGCGCGCCCTCGCTGCTTGGGCTGGGCGTAGATGGCGAGCGCCTGCTCCAGGGTGACCTCGAACAGCTGGTGCTCGGTCTCGAGGGACCGGGAGTCGCTGCCCTTCTTGAGGTAGGGGCCGTACCTGCCGTTCTGGGCGGTGATCTCCTCGCCGGTCTCGGGGTCGGTGCCGACGACCCGCGGGAGCGACAGGAGCCGCAGTGCCGTGTCGAGGTCGATGGTCGCGAGGTCCATGTCCGAGAACAGGGATGCCGTGCGCGGCCTGACCTTCGTGGCCTTGCCCTTTCCCTTGGTGGCGGGCTCCTCCGCGTCGGGAATCACCTCGGTGACGTAGGGACCGTACCGGCCGGCTCTGGCCACGACGTCGTGCCCCTTCTCCGGGTCCTGGCCGAGAACCCGGCCGTCGTCCGCGGCCGTCTCGAGCAGCTCGCGGGCCATCGCGGGAGTGAGCTCGTCCGGGGCGATCTCGTCGCTGATCGTGGCACGGCGCGGCGTCGTCGGGGCATGTTGGGCATCCCCAGCGTCTGCGGCGTCTGCGGCATACGCGCCCGCGTCCGTCACCTCGCCCGTCGCGGGGTCGACACCCGCCGGCACGACCTCCTCGACGTACGGGCCGTAGCGGCCGACCCGCACGACGATCCCCTCCCCGATGTCGATGGTGGAGATGGCGCGCGCGTCGATGTCCCCGAGGTCGGCCACGAGGTCCCGCAGGCCCTCGGCGGAGGTCGCCTCGTCACCGAAGTAGAACCGTCGTAGCCAGGCGGCACGCTGCTGGTCACCACGGGCGATGGCGTCGAGGTCCTCCTCCATCGAGGCGGTGAAGTCGTAGTCGACGAGCCGTGAGAAGTGCTCCTCCATGAGCCGCGTCACGGCGAACGCCAGCCAGCTGGGCACCAGCGCCGAGCCGCGGTTGCTCACGTAGCCGCGGTCCTGGATGGTGCCGATCGTCGACGCGTAGGTGGAGGGGCGACCGATCCCCTTCTCCTCCATGGCCTTGACGAGGGTGGCCTCGGTGTAGCGCGGTGGTGGCGACGTCTCGTGGCCGAGCGCCTCGGTGCGCACGACCCGCAGCAGCGCGCCCTCGCCCAACCGTGGCAGCCGGCGCTCCTCCGCGGCCTCGTCCTTGCGGCGCGCGGACTGGCGCTCGTCACGGCCCTCCTCGTAGGCGGCGAGGAAGCCGCGGAACGTGATGACGGTGCCGCTGGCGGAGAGCTCGACCGCTCCTGCCGGCGCACCGTCGTCGAGGGTCGCGCCGAGGCGCACGGATGCCGTCGAGCCACGGGCGTCGGCCATCTGCGAGGCGATGGTGCGCTTCCAGATGAGCTCGTAGAGGGCGTGGTCCTCCCCGCGCAGCTCCCCTGCCACCTGGGCCGGGGTCCGAAAGCGGTCACCGGCGGGACGGATGGCCTCGTGTGCCTCCTGGGCGTTCTTCACCTTGCGCTCGTAGTGGCGCGGCGCATCGGGGACGTAGTCCGCCCCGTAGAGATCCCGGGCCTGCTGGCGGGCGGCGGCGAGCGCGGCATCCGACAAGGTGGTGCTGTCGGTGCGCATGTAGGTGATGTAGCCGTTCTCGTAGAGGCGCTGGGCGACCCGCATCGCGTTGCGGCTGTTGAGCCGCAGCTTCCGGGAGGCCTCCTGCTGGAGGGTGCTCGTCGTGAACGGCGCACTCGGGCGCCTCGTGTACGGCTTCTCCGAGACGTCGGAGACCCGGACGTCGGCAGCGCGCAGGGCGTTCGCGATGCCGGTCGCGGCCACCTCGTCGAGCGCCGTCGCCTTGGCGTTCGTCAGCGTGCCGTCGTCGGCGAAGTCACGGCCGGTCGCGACCTTGCGGCCGTCCACACCGGTGAGGCGCGCGGTGAAGAGGTTCGCCTCGGCGTCCGGCGTGAGCTCGGCGTCGACGTCCCAGTAGCTCGCCGAGCGGAAGGCCATCCGCTCGCGCTCACGCTCGACGACGAGCCGCGTCGCGACGGACTGGACCCGCCCGGCGGACAGCCCGGCCTTGACCTTGCGCCACAGCACCGGGCTCACCTCGTAGCCGTAGAGGCGGTCGAGGATGCGCCGGGTCTCCTGGGCGTCGACGAGGCGCGTGTCGACCTCGCGCGTGGTGTGCGCCGCGCGCTGGATGGCCTCCTTGGTGATCTCGTGGAAGACCATCCGCTTCACGGGGACCGTCGGCTGGAGCGTCTCCAGCAGGTGCCAGGCGATGGCCTCGCCCTCGCGGTCCTCATCCGTGGCGAGGTAGAGCTCGTCGGCGTTCTTGAGCAGGGCCTTCAGCTCGCGGACCTTCTTCTTCTTGTCGGCGTCGACGACGTAGAACGGGTCGAAGTCGTCCTCGATGTTCACCCCGAACTTGCCGAACGGGCCCTTCTTGATCTCCGCCGGCATCTCGCTCGGCGTGGGGATGTCACGGATGTGCCCCACCGACGCCTCGACGTCCCAGTCGCTGCCGAGATAGCCGGCGATGGTCCTCGCCTTGGCGGGAGACTCGACGATGACGAGCTTGCGTCCTGAGCTCATGGGGTGCACCTGTCCGATCCGTCCGGCCACGTGCAGCGGATTCGTCGCTGCTCCGACGTGGGGACGCGCACGACGGTAGCGCCCGGGTGGCTCATTGGTGCAACCCGGCCACCCCTCAGATCCTCAGCGCGGCGATGGCGGCGGTCCGCATGACCTCCCGGTCCGGATCGATCCCGGTCCAGTGCCGCACCGCGAGGGCGCCCTGGCCCACGAGCATGCCGAGCCCGTCGAGGGTCCGCGCACCGCGCGCCTCGGCGGCACGCAGGAGCGCGGTGCGTGGTGGCGAGACCACGACGTCGGCGACCACGAGACCCTCCCGCAGGCTGTCGAGCTCGAGCGCGACCAACGCGTCGCCGTCGCCGAAGCCCACCGACGTCGCGTGCACGACGACATCGGTCGTGGCCGGCACGGCATACGGCTGGTCCCAGGGGACCGATGCCGCGGGGACGCCCGTCCCGGCCGTGACGAGCCGGGCGAGCTCGGCGCCGCGCCGCTCGGTCCGGTTCACGACCGTGACCCGGGCGGCACCGGCCAGCGCCGTCTCGACGGCGACCGCCCGGGCCGCACCACCCGCTCCCAGGACGACGACCTCGAGCCCGGCCGGGTCGACGACGGTGCGGAGCGACTCCACGAAGCCCTGGCCGTCGGTGTTGTGGCCGACGAGCTCTCCGTGGGTGGCCACGACGGTGTTGACCGCTCCGATCACCTCGGCCGACTCCGCGAGGCGGTCGAGGTGGTCGATGACCGCGACCTTGTGTGGGAGGGAGCAGTTGAAACCGGCCCAGCCCATCGCCCGCGCCCCGCCGACGGCGTCCCGCAGCGCACCGGGCGCCACCTCGCAGTTGAGGTAGCGCGCGTCGATGCCGTGGTGGCGGTAGGCGGCCTCGACCATGACGACGGTGGGGTTGCCGGCGGCCGGAGAGGAGAAGGACCCGGTGTGGATGCCGAGGAAGGTGGCGGTCACGGCGTCGGCGTCGCACCGGTGCCGAACCGGCTGAGGTCGAGACGCAGGACCACCTCTCCCTCGTCGACCTCACCGGTCGGCACGAACCCCAGCCCCTCGTAGAAGGGCTGCGGCGAGCCCTCACCGGGGACGCAGCTCGTGAGGAGCTCCCGTCCGCCGTCGTCCAGGACCTCCTGGCAGACGATGGCGAGGGCGGCCCGGGCGATGCCCTGCCGCTGGCGGCGCTCGTCGACGAGGAGCTTCCAGAGGAAGTAGGGGCCGTGGAGGCCGGGGGCCGGCTCGACGTCCCAGCTCATCATGAGGAAGCCGACGGGCTCGTCGTCGAGCAGCACGGCGCGGGGCCAGGGCTTGCCCTCAGGTGCCTGTACCGCCTCGACGAACGAGTGGGCCACGCTGGAGACGAAGTGCTCCTGACCGGGGGCCACCCGGAGCGCGCGGACGGCGTCGTCGATGTCGGGGGTGATCTCGACGAGCGAGACCCGCGGCGAGCCACCGCCCGGCGTGCTCGGCTCGTGGTCAGGGCTCGTGGCGGGCGGCACGGGGTTCAGGAGACCATGGGGGGCGGGCCCGCGTCGAGCGGAATATGCAGCGGCTCATCTGGTTGAATGTTGTACTACATGCGCGAGGGAGACCCGATGTCCAGCACCGCCACGCCGACCCGGCAGCCCGTCCTCTACCTGAGCCACGGTGCCCCACCGCTCGCCGACGACGCGACGTGGACCTCCGAGCTCTCCGGGTGGTCCGGCTCGCTCAGCCGCCCCAGCTCGGTGCTCATCGTCTCCGCGCACTGGGAGCTCGCCCCGATGGCCGTCTCCGCCACGACAGGGGACGTGCCGCTGTACTACGACTTCTGGGGCTTCCCGCAGCGCTACTACGAGGTGACGTACGACGCTCCCGGCGCCCCGGAGCTCGCGCGATCGGTCGCCGGACTGCTCTCCGGGGCGGGCGAGACCCTGCACCAGGACCCGGCTCGCGGGCTCGACCACGGGGCCTACGTGCCGCTCAAGGAGATGTTCCCGGAGGCCGACGTCCCCGTGCTCCAGCTGTCGATGCCGACCCTCGACCCGCACCGGCTGTTCGCGTTGGGCGAGCGGCTGGCCCCACTCCGCGACGAGGGCGTGCTCATCGTGGGGTCCGGGTTCACGACGCACAACCTGCGCTGGTTCAACCCCGGTGCGCCCTCCGACGCGCCGCCGCCGACGCCCTCGGCCGAGTTCGACCACTGGGCAGCCGAGGCGGTCGGCGGGGGTGACGTCGACGTGGTGCTCGACTTCCTCGCCAAGGCCCCCGCCGCCCGCGAGGCCCACCCACGCACGGAGCACTGGGCGCCGCTCTTCGTGTCCCTCGGCGCGGCCTCCGCCTCCGGCGGTGTCCACGCGGACAGCGTCATCGACGGCTTCTGGTACGGCCTGAGCAAGCGCTCCTGGCAGTTCGCCTGACGCCGGGGTTCGGGCCTCCCGACCCCTGGTCACCGCCGGAGATGGGTCTCGAGGAAGACCTCGATGCGACCCCAGGCGTCCTCCGCTGAGGCCGGCTCCGGGCCAGCGTGCAGGACGACCCTGCTCACCGGCGCCACGTACCAGGGCTGGTTGTCCTCGTCGTTGAGGAAGGAGTGCCCCGCGCCGGGGTACTCCCTGACATCGTGCGGGACACCCCTGTCCCGCAAGGCGCTCTCCAGCTTCTCCGCGGCTCCGGAGAGGTAGCGGTCCCGACCGCCATAGCTGGCGACCACGGGACAGGCTCCGTCGAGTGCGGACGGGTCGTCGGGAAGGGCGCCGTAGTTGACCACGGACACGTCCCAACCCGGCCGACCAGCGAGCACGAGTGCGAAGCCTCCGCCGAGGCAGAAGCCGATGACACCCACCGCGCCGGAGCAGGAAGGGTCTGCCACCACCGCGGCCCTGGCCGCTGCAATGTCGTCGAACGCCTGGCCGCGGCCCCTCCGCAGGGCACGGAAGGTGCGCAGGAGACAGGCGGTGCGGCGACCGCGGTACAGCAGGTCCGGCGCGAGGACGAGGTACCCCATCGCCGCGACGCGGTCCGCGGCCCGGCGCATGACGGCGTCGATGCCGAACGCCTCGTGCACGAGCACCATGCCGGGCCACGGACCCTCCCCGTCGGGCACCGCCCGGTATGCCGGGAGGTCGCCGACGGTCGTCATCCCACCCATGCGCGCAACCCGGCCAACACGTCCACCCTCCGCGTCGAGGGCACCACCGCCCGGTGGTGGTGGCGGTCACGCTGACGGAGCACTGGATCCATCACCGTCCGAGCGGACGCGCCAGTTCTGCCTGCCCGGCAGGGATCTCGTCGAGGTCGGTCGCGGCGCCGGCGAACTGCGCTGCGTACAAGGCGGCGAACGGGCCTCCCGCGGCGAGCAGCTCGGCGTGCGACCCGCGCTCGACGATCCGACCCTCCTCCATGACGAGGATGACATCGGCATCCCGGATGGTCGAGAGGCGGTGAGCGATGACGAAGCTCGTGCGGTCGGAGCGCAGTGCCGACATGGCGTGCTGGACGAGCAGCTCGGTGCGGGTGTCGACCGACGACGTGGCCTCGTCGAGGATGAGCAGCGACGGCGCGGCGAGGAAGGCGCGGGCAATCGTGATGAGCTGCCGCTCACCGGCGCTGATGTTGTCCGCCTCCGCATTGAGCACGGTCTCGTAGCCGTCGGGGAGGGCATGGACGAACCGGTCGACGTAGGTCGCGCGGGCCGCCTCGAGCACGTCCTCGTCCGTGGCGTCCGGTCGGCCGTACGCGATGTTCTCGCGGATGGTTCCGCCGAAGAGCCAGGTGTCCTGGAGGACCATGCCGATCCGCGAGCGCAGGTCGTGCCGGGTCAGGTCGGTGATGTCGACGCCGTCGAGGGTGATCCGTCCACCGTCCAGCTCGTAGAACCGCAGGATGAGGTTGACCAGCGTCGTCTTGCCGGCGCCGGTCGGTCCGACGATCGCCACGGTCTGGCCGGGCTCGACGACGAGGTCGAGGTGCTCGATGAGCGGGGTGTCGGCGCGGTACGAGAACGAGACGTCCTCGAACGCCACCCGCCCACGGGTGCCTCCGACGGCGACCGCCGAGGCGGTGTCCGGATCCTGCTCGGGGGCGTCAAGGATCGCGAAGACCCGTTCGGCGGAGGCGACCCCGCTCTGCATGAGGTTGGCCATCGAGGCCACCTGGGTCAGCGGCTGGGTGAACTGACGGGAGTACTGGATGAAGGCCTGGACGTCACCGAGGCTCATCGCGCCGGTCGAGACGCGCAGCCCACCGATGACGGCGATCACCACGTAGTTGAGGTTCCCGATGAACATCATCGTCGGCATGATGCTGCCGCTGATGAACTGGGCCCGGAAGCTCGCGTGGTGGAGGGCGTCGTTGCGGACCGCGAACTCACGGTCGGCTTCGGCCTGACGGCCGAAGACCTTGACGAGCTCGTGCCCCGTGAAGGTCTCCTCGACGACGCCGTTCACCTCGCCCGTGCTCTTCCACTGCTGGACGAAGTGACTCTGGCTGCGCTTGCCGATCGCGCGGGTGACCGCCATCGTCACGGGGATCGTCACAAGGGCGATGACCGCGAGCAGGGGCGAGATCCACACCATCATCGACACCATCGCGACGACGGTGAGGAGCGAGGTGAGGAGCTGGCTCAGCGTCTGTTGGAGGCTCTGGGCGACGTTGTCGATGTCGTTGGTGACCCGGCTGAGCAGCTCACCGCGCGGCTGCCCGTCGAAGTACGGGAGCGGGAGCCGGTTGAGCTTGTCCTCGACGTCCCGGCGGAGCCGGAAGATCGTCCGGTTCACGGCGCCGGTGAGCAGGCGGCCCTGGAACAGCTGCAGCAGGGCGGCCACGAGGTAGATCCCGAGCACGATGAGCAGGACCCTTCCGAGGGCGGAGAAGTCGATGCCCTGGCCGGGGACCACGTAGTCCATCACCGCCAGCATGTCGGCGACCTGGTCCTCGCCGCGGGCACGCAGGTCCTGGGCTGCCTGCTCCTGGGTGACGCCGGGGGGGATCTGGCTGCCGAAGACCCCGGCGAAGACGATGTCCGTCGCCGTGCCGAGGATCTTGGGGCCGACGGCGTTGAGGAGCACGCTGCCGACCGCCAGGGCCACGACGGCCCACACGACGACGCGCTCGGGACCCATGAGGCGGAGCACGCGCTTCGCGGACGGGACGAAGTCCTGCGACTTCTCCGTCGGCATCCCGATGGTGGCGTGGGGCGGCCCGCCCCGGCGGACGGCGGCCGGCCCCCGTCGCTCCTCGGCGGCCTTCTCCTCGGCGGTCTTGAGCTCGCTCATGCCGCCTCCTCCATCGCCTGCTGGCTCTCGACGATCTCGACATAGGTGGGGCACGTGTCGAGGAGCTGCTGGTGGGTCCCGCTCCCCACGACGACGCCGCCGTCGAGGACGACGATCTGGTCGGCGTGGATGATCGTCGACACCCGTTGGGCGACGACGAGGACAGCCGCGTTGCGGGTCACGGGTCGCAGGGCGGCGCGCAGTCGGGCGTCCGTGGCGACGTCCAGGGCCGAGAACGCATCGTCGAAGAGGTAGACGCCCGCCTTGCTGACGAGGGCCCGGGCAATGGCGAGCCGCTGGCGCTGACCGCCGCTCACGTTCGTTCCCCCTTGGGCGATCGGCGACTCCAGACCCTGCGGCATCGCGCGGACGAAGTCCTCGGCCTGCGCGACCCGCAGTGCCTCCCACAGCTCGTCGTCGGTGGCATCCGGGTCGCCGTAGCGCAGGTTCGAGGCGACCGTCCCACTGAAGAGGTAAGGGCGTTGGGGGACGAGGCCGATGTGCGCCCACAGGTCCTCGGGGTCGGCGTCGCGGACGTCGACGCCACCGACGAGCACCTGCCCGGACGTCACGTCGTGCAGGCGTGGCACGAGCCCGAGCAGCGTGGTCTTCCCCGCACCGGTCGACCCCACGACGGCCGTCGTCGTCCCCGGCTCGGCGTGCAGTGACACCTCGCGCAGGACCGGCGCCTCGGCGCCGGGGTACGCGAAGGTGACGCCGCGCAGCTCGACGGAGACGGGCCCGCGAGGGATGGCGACGGGGTCGGTGGGAGCGTGGACCGAGGACTCCGTGCCGAGCACCTCCTGGATGCGCCCGGCCGAGACGCTCGCCCTCGGGATCATCATCGACATGAAGGTGGCCATCATCACCGACATGAGGATCTGGATGAGGTACGCCATGAACGCCGTGAGCGCGCCGATCTGCATGTCGCCGTCCTCGATCCGGAGCGCACCGAACCAGAGAACCGCCACCGTGGAGGCGTTGAAGATCACCGTGACCACCGGGAAGGCCAGGGCCATGAGCTTCCCGACGGCGAGAGCCGTGCCGGTGTAGGTGCGGTTCGCGACGGCGAACCTCTCCCGCTCGACGTCCTCGCGGACGAAGGCGCGCACGACCCGCACGCCCGTGATCTGCTCTCGCAGGATGCGGTTCACCGAGTCGACGGACTTCTGCATGGCCCGGAAGTGCGGGACCATCCGGACGATGATGAGCCCGACCGCGACGGCGAGCGCCGGCACCGCGACGGCGACGAGCCAGGAGAGACCGGCGTCCTCGCGCACCGCCATGAAGATGCCCCCGACCATCATCAACGGCGCGGAGACCATCATGGCGAGGAACATGTAGGTCACCTGCTGGACCTGGGTCACGTCGTTGGTGCTCCGGCTGATGAGCGTCGGGGCACCGAACCGGGAGAGCTCCTGGGCAGAGAACTGGCCGACTCGGCGGAAGACGGAGGACCGCACGTCGCGCCCGAGGGAGGCCGAGGTCTGTGCGCCGATCCGGGTGGCGGCGATGGTCGCCGCGACCTGCACGAGGGACACGACGAGCATGACGGCGCCGGCTCGGATGATGAACGCCGTGTCTCCCACGGCCACGCCCTCGTCGATGATCCGCCCGTTGAGACTGGGCAGGTACAGCGAGGCGAGCGTCGCGACGAGCTGGAGGACCAGGAGGACGGTGAGGGGCACGGCATACGGCGCGAGGTAGGTGCGGGTGAGGCGGTAGAGCATCAGCGGGACCTCCGGGTGCCGTCGAGGACGACGGAGACGATGTCGCCAGGCGTGAGAGGGCGCGTCGGGAACATCGGGTGGACGCTCGACAGGGTGAGGTGCGCGAGGAGGTTGACGACGTCCTCGGCCGGCAACCGCAGGGATGCTGCGTCGTCCCCGATGAGGTCGACGAGCGCCGCATCGATCTCCGGGTCCGAGGTGCGTCGGACCGGTCGGGAGTGAGCGGGCGGAGTGAACCCCGAGGAGTGCAGCACGGCCATCATGCCGATGAGCCGCTCGACGTGCTGCTGCATCACGGTGACCGCTGCGACGAGGCGCTCCTCCAAGGGCCGGGACCGGTCCACCGCCCGCAACTCCTCGAGTGCCCGTGTCGTGTCGAACACCGCTGCGGCGCAAGCGTGCACGAGTTCGTCCTTGCTCCCGAAGGCACGGAAGACCGTTCCTTCCGCGACACCGGCGGCTTCGGCGACCTGGCGGGTGGTCACCGTGGCGCCGTGCTCGCGCAGAAGGGGAAGGGTGACCTCGATGAGCGACGCGCGCCGCTCCTCGGGGCTGAGGGCGGGAGCGCGGGGAGTCACCGCACCACCCTAAATGAGTGAGTGCTCACTCACAAGCGGTTTCCCGACGCTCGACGGTCCGGCCGTTCGCGGACGAGCAGCCCGTCCTTGGCGGCGTCCCGGACGAAGGCGGCGATCTCGGCGCGGACCGCCGCCTCGTCCACGTCGAGCAGGCCGGCGATCGCGGCTGCGGCGGCCCGTCCCGAGAGGTCTCCGTCGCACACGGAGGCGAACGCGGCCGTGACCGTCGAGAGGGCGAGGTTCCGGCGCAGGCCACCGCCCTGGCGCAGGAGGATGACGCTGGGGTCGGCCGCACCGGGCACGGTGTGCCGCTCCTCGTGGACGTCGGCGGCGCACCACCAGGGCACCTCGAGCACAGCGTCGTCGTCGTGTTCCGCGAGCCAGGTACGCGCGTCCAGGCCGGCCAGGACGGCGGGTCCCATGGGCGACTCGACGGGCCAGGGCACGTCCATGAGGGGCGGGGTCCTGCACCTCACGCTGCACGACCCAGGCGTCCAGGCCCGTGCCGTCGAGCCACGCGCCGACCCGCTCGGTCCACGTCGTGCCGCGAGGCACCTCCCAGTTCCCGAGGAACTGCGCGATGCCACCCGGTTCGAGGTGCTCCGCGACGGCGCCGACGAGGTCGGCGACCACCTCGTCGCCGGCCGCTCCCCCGTCCCGGTACTCGAAGAAGGGGACGGCATCGGAGCGCGGCGTGATGACGAACGGTGGGTTGCTCACGACGAGGCCGAACCGCTCGCCGGCCACCGGCTCGAGCATCGAGCCGGCCCGCACGTCCCACTCCGCCTCGTCGAGGGCCGCGGTGAAGCGGGCGTAGGCGAGGGCCCGCGTCGAGAGGTCGGTGACGACGACCTCGTCGGCGTGGGTGTCGAGGTGCAGTGCCTGGACCCCCGAGCCGGTGCCGACGTCGAGGGCGCGCTCGACGTGGGGCCTCGGCGTCCACGAGGCCAGCGTCGTCGATGCGCCGCCGACCCCGAGCACGTGCTCGGGGCGCAGTGGTGAGCCGGTGGCCAGCTCGCCGAGGTCGGAGGCGACCCACCAGTCCACGTCGTCCGCGGCATACGGCCGCACGTCGCACAGCGCGACGACCGCGTCCCCCTCGGGCGCGACCAGGCCGAGTGCGACGGCGCCGTCGACACCGAGGGTCGGCAGCGCGGCGGCGGCCTCGCGGACGTCGACCGGGTCTCCCAGGGTGAAGAGCCGGACGAGTGTCGCGCAGGGCTCGTCCGAGACGGCCGTGACCCGCTGGGCGGGAAGGGCCTGCTCGCGGTCGAGCGCCGCCGAGGCCATCGGTCCGAGCAGCTCGGTGACGCCGGCCACGGTGAACCGGGACCGGGCGAGGTCGGCGCGCAGGGCGGGCAGGAGGTCCGGGTCGACGCGGGGCGTGGAGGCGCTCATCGAGGACGAGCGTATGCCGTCCGCTCACGCCGCCGGCATGCCGCGGGGCCGGGTCCCAGCGGAACCCGGCCCCACGACGTTCGCCCCGTCTCAGACCTGGGCGGGATGCGGCTCCTGCGCGACCGCGGCGTCGGGGTCGTGGTCGCCCCCGATGCCGATGTCCTTGCTCTTGGAGTAGGCGACGGCGGCGATGACGATGACGAAGGCCACCGCGGCGATGCCGTAGCGCACCGGCTCCGAGGCACCGTCGCCGAGGGTGAGGCCGACGATCGCCGGCGCGATGAGCACCGACACGAGGTTCATGACCTTCAGCAGCGGGTTGATGGCCGGGCCGGCGGTGTCCTTGAACGGGTCGCCGACGGTGTCGCCGATGACGGTCGCGGCGTGGGCCTCGGAGCCCTTGCCGCCGTGCGCGCCGTCCTCGACGATCTTCTTCGCGTTGTCCCACGAGCCGCCGGAGTTCGCGAGGAAGACCGCCATGAGGGCGCCGGCGCCGATGGCACCGGCCAGGAACCCGGCGAGTGGGCCGATGCCCAGGCCGAACCCGACCGCGACCGGCATGAGCGCGGCGAGCAGACCGGGCGTCGCGAGCTCGCGCAGGGAGTCGCGCGTGCAGATGTCGACGACTCGGCCGTACTCGGGCTTCTCGGTGTAGTCCATGATCCCGGGGTGCTCGCGGAACTGGCGACGCACCTCGAAGACGATGGCTCCCGCGGCGCGCGTCACCGCGTTGATGGCGAGGCCCGAGAAGAGGAAGACCACGGCCGCGCCGATGAGCACGCCGACGAGGACGCTCGGCGTGACGACCTGGAGGTCGAACATCAGCTGGATGCGGCGCTCCGGTGCCTCGGTGAGCCCGCCGGCGTCGGCGATCCGCTGCACCTCGCCCTGCCACGCGTTGTTGTACGAGCCGAACAGGGCGGTCGCCGCGAGCACCGCCGTGGCGATCGCGATGCCCTTGGTGATGGCCTTCGTCGTGTTGCCGACGGCGTCGAGCTCGGTGAGGATCTGGGCCCCCTCCGCGTCGACGTCGCCGGACATCTCCGCGATCCCCTGCGCGTTGTCAGAGACCGGGCCGAAGGTGTCCATCGCGACGATGACCCCGACGGTCGTCAGCAGGCCGCACCCGGCGAGCGCGACGAGGAACAGGGCCAGGGCCACCGAGCCGCCGCCGAGCAGGAACGCGAGGTAGACGGCACCGGCGATGATCGCCGCAGTGTAGACCGCGGACTCGAGGCCGACGCCGATGCCCGAGAGGACCACCGTGGCGGGCCCGGTGAGCGATGTCCGCGCGACGTCGAGCGTCGGCCGCTTGTCGGTGCCGGTGAAGTGCCCCGTCAGCCAGAGGATGACCCCGGCGAGGACGATGCCGATGACGACTGCGAGGAACGCCGCACGGCGCGGGTCGCCGCTGAGGGCGTTGATGCTCTCGTCGGACGAGCCGAGCTCCTGGAAGGTCGACGGCAGGTAGACGTACGCAGCGATGCCGGAGAGCACGGCCGACACGGTGGCCGCGATGTAGAAGCCACGGTTGATCGCCTTGAGGGCGTTCTCACCCGGCCGTGCCTTGGTGATGTAGACACCGAGGAGCGCGGTGACGGCACCGATCGCGGGGACGATGAGCGGGAAGACGAGGCCGTACTCCCCGAAGGCGAACGAGCCGAGGATGAGCGCGGCGACGAGGGTCACGGCATAGGACTCGAAGAGGTCCGCCGCCATGCCGGCGCAGTCGCCGACGTTGTCGCCGACGTTGTCGGCGATCGTCGCGGCGTTGCGGGGGTCGTCCTCCGGGATGCCGGCCTCGACCTTGCCGACGAGGTCGGCGCCGACGTCGGCGGCCTTGGTGAAGATGCCGCCACCGACACGCATGAACATCGCGAGGAGCGCCGCGCCGAAGCCGAACCCCTCGAGGACCGTCGGGGCGTCGCCTTCGTAGAGGATGACGACGATCGCAGCGCCCAGCAGGCCCAGGCCGACCGTCGCCATCCCGACCACGCCACCGGTGCGGAACGCGATGCGCACCCCGAGGTCACGACCACCCTCGTGGCGTGCGGCGCTCGCCACCCGGACGTTGGCCTTCACCGCCAGGCTCATGCCGAGGTAGCCGATGGCCGCCGAGAAGAGTGCCCCCACGATGAAGAAGCCCGAGCGCCCCCAGCGCACCGCGCCGGTGTCCGCCGGGAGCAGGAGCAGCAGACCGAAGACGAGCACCACGAAGATCGCCAGGGTCTTGAACTGCCGCGAGAGGTAGGCCTGGGCCCCCTCCTCGACGGCCGCGCCGATCTCCTGCATCTTCTCGGTGCCGGGGTCTGCTGCGAGCACCTGGCGCCGGAACACGAACCCCATGACCAGTGCCACGATCGCGATGGCCGCGACGGTGACGACGAGGGTCAGGTTCGTGCCGGCCAGTTCCAGGGCAGAGCTCGACTCGGCCGAAACGAGTGCGAGGGGTGCCATTCAATCCTCCTTGACGGGTGTCTTCGCGTCCCCGGGCGAAGGTCACGCCGATGGGCAGGGACGCCCGGGCGCACCCTACCGGGCGCGGGATGCGAGCGCCCCACCGGACGTATGGTGACGCAGGTCACCCGGGGTGCGTATGCACGCCGGGTGACCTGCGTCAGGTCACGCCGCGAGGGCGTTCTCCAGGGAGTCGTGGATCCCGAACACCTTGTCGAGGCCGGTGATCCGGAAGACGCGCAGGATCCGTTCGTTGGAACACACGATCCGCAGCCAGCCGGAGTGGTTCCGGACCAGCTTGAGCCGCCCCACGAGGACCCCCAGGCCGGTGGAGTCCAGGAAGGACACCTCGTCGAGGTCGACGACGAGCTGTGCGTGCCCGGCGGCGATCTCCTCGTCGAGGGCGGCGCGAAGTTGGGCGGCGGTGTAGACGTCCACCTCTCCGACGACCGTGACGACACTGACGTCGTCGTGGCGTGACGTGGTCACGGACAGCTCCACGGGCGTGGCTCCTCTTGAATGCTGCAGGTCATGGACCCGTCGTGATTGTCGGGATGCAGGATTACCGTAACGGCAGTGTCCACTCCTGCCCAGCACTTGGCATTGCTGACAGCGCGGACGAGAGGTGCGCCCCTCCTCCACGTCGAGCGCGTGCCTGCTCGCGCCGCCCGCGTGGCGGAGTGGCCTGCGACGCTGGCGCCGGCGGTGCTGTCGGCCTTCCTGGCCGCCGGGATGGACCGTCCCTGGTCGCACCAGCGCTCGGCGATCGAGCTCGCGGCGAGCGGCCGGCACGTCGTCCTCGCCACGGGCACCGCGTCCGGCAAGAGCCTCGGCTACCTCGCACCGGTCCTCACCGCAGCGTCAGACGGGGCGCTGTCCCCGGGCGGGCGCGGGGCGACGGCGATCTACCTCGCGCCGACGAAGGCGCTGGCCGCCGACCAGCTCTCGAGGATCGAGACGCTGGCGGTGCCGGGGGTCCGCGCGGCGACGTACGACGGGGACACCCCGACCGACGAGCGTCGCTGGATCCGCGACCACGCCAACGTCGTCCTCACCAACCCCGACCTGCTCCACCACTCCCTCCTCCCCGGGCACGAGCGGTGGTCCCGCTTCCTGAGGTCGCTCGAGTACGTCGTCGTCGACGAGTGCCACGTCTACCGAGGGGTGTTCGGGTCACACGTCGCCTCGGTCATCCGCCGGCTGCGCCGGGTGGCCGCCCGCTACGGCGCCTTCCCCACGTTCGTCCTGGCCTCGGCCACGGTGAGCGAGCCGGCCACCCACGCCTCGCGCCTCATCGGGATGCCGGTCACGGCCGTGACCGAGGACGGGTCACCGCGCGGTGCGATGACGTTCGCGCTGTGGGAACCGTCGACCGAGGGCGGACGGCGGCGCTCGGCCACGACGGAGGCCGCCGACATCCTCGCCCGGCTGGTGCTCGACGGGGTGCAGGCCGTCGCCTTCGCGCGCAGCCGTGCCGGGGCCGAGGCGCTGGCCGCCAACGCCCGACGCCAGGTGGAGCAGGACGACCCCGAACGGGCCCGGGGCGTCGCGGCCTACCGCGGCGGCTACCTCCCGCAGGACCGCCGGCAGCTCGAGCGGGGCCTGCGGGACGGGTCGGTACGCGGCCTCGCGGCGACGAACGCGTTGGAGCTCGGCATCGACATGAGCGGGCTGGATGCCGTCGTCATGGCCGGCTGGCCCGGGCGGCGGGCGAGCCTGTGGCAACAGGCCGGCCGGGCCGGACGCTCCGGTGAGGAGTCGCTCGCGGTGCTCGTCGCCGCCGATGACCCGCTCGACACCTACCTCGTGCGTCACCCGGAGGCGGTGTTCGGGGAACCGGTCGAGGCCACGGTCATGGACCCTCACAACCCCCACGTGCTCGCACCGCACCTCGCCGCCGCGGCCGCGGAGCTGCCGTTGGGAGAGAGCGACCTGCCGATGTTCGGGCCCGACACCCGCCGGCTGCTGGACGCCCTGGTGGCGAGGGGCATCCTGCGGCGTCGACCGTCCGGTTGGTTCTGGGCGCGTGACGACCGGCCGGCCGACCACATCTCCCTGCGGGGTGCCGCCGATGTCGTCGCCGTCGTGGAGGCGCGCACCGGACGGGTCATCGGCACGGTCGACGAGGCGTCCTCCCATGCCCAGGTGCACACCGGGGCGGTGCACCTGCACCAGGGGGACACCTGGGTGGTGACCGACCTCGACCTCGACGCTCGCGCCGCGCATGTCGTCCGGGGTGACCCGGGCTGGTCCACCTACGCCCAGTCGGTGAGCCGGTTCGACATCCTCGACCGCGAGCGGTCCGATCGACGCGCGCGGGCGGACGTGTCGTTCGGGACGGTGCGGGTGACGACCCGGGTGACGGGGTTCATGCGGCGGCTGCCCTCGGGTGAGGTGCTGGGAACCCACCCCCTGGACCTGCCCGAACGTGCCTTGACGACCAAGGCGGTGTGGTGGACGGTGCCGCAGGACGTGCTCGACGCGGCCGGGGTGCCGGAGCGGACCGTCCCGGGAGCCCTGCATGCCGCCGAACACGCGGCCATCGGGATGCTGCCGCTCGTCGCGACGTCGGACCGCTGGGATGTCGGTGGCGTGTCCACCGCGCTGCACCCGGACACGGCCGAACCCACCATCATGGTCTTCGACGGCTATCCCGGTGGCGCTGGCTTCGCCGAGCGCGCGTACGCCGCCTTCGAGGCCTGGGTTCGCGCGACCCGCGACGCCGTCCTCGGCTGCACCTGTGCCACCGGCTGCCCTGCCTGCGTCCAGTCGCCGAAGTGCGGGAACGGGAACGAGCCGCTGGACAAGGCGGGCGCCGTCACCGTGCTGGAGCTCGCGCTCGCCGCGTCCCAGCCGTGAACGCCATGGACGTGCGCCGTACCTCGCCTGTCCATGGCGGGTCGTGGGCGCCCCGGGCTCGCTAGGGTCGAACGCATGGTCCTTCTCGGCGTCATCCTGGTCCTGCTGGCGGCCGCCGCCGGCGTCGTCCTCTTCGCCGGCACCGCCCAGCTCACCGACACCGTCGACATCGACGTGCTCGGTGGGACGCTGAGCCTGCCGCCGCTCACCCTCCTCGTGACCGGGATGGTCGTCATCTCCATCTTCTGGCTCGGGTGGGCACTCCTGCGCGGCGGGCTCCGCCGCTCCAAGCGTCGCCGCGTGGAGGCCAAGGAAGCAGCAGCCGCCGCCGAAGCCCGTCGCGTCGAGGAGGAACGCCGACTCAAGGAGGAGTTCGCGGTCCGTGAACGCCAGCTCCTCGACGACCGCCGCCGACGCGAGGGCGAGAGCGTCGCCGTGGGACACGACCCGGACCCCCGGGCGGACGACGTCCGGGTCGAGCAGGGACGACACTCGGCCGACCCGACGTACCGGGGGACGACCCCGGGCGCCGGCCCCGACGATCCTGCCCACCGCACGGACGCCACCGAGGTTCGTGACGCCGGTGACCACGTCGGTCACGACCGCGACGGCCGTCCGATCTGACCGCAGGCACAGCCGGATCACGGGGGGTGATCGGGTCCAGCACCGGCCGCCTCTCCGATGACGACGCCGGCGCGTGCCGCCGCCGTCGCACGGTCCGGGATGCCGGCCCACGTCGCCGACCACCGCAGGGGCACGGATGCCCGAACCTCGACCGAACCGTCTGCGAGCATGTCGCACCTGGTGAGGGTGGCGCCGTTGGCCATGGCCACGGAGCTGCCGTCGGCGCAGCTCGGTCGTCCCCCGGTGGGAAGTGGTCCTGCCGCAGCAAGTGCCGACAGGTCAGCTGCCGAGCGAGCACGATGCACGTCGCGCACGACCGACACGACGAGCAAGGCACCGGTCAGCATCATGACGAGCACCCCCATCGCCCCGACGGTGAGCACCGTGGCGCTGCCCTGCTCCTCAGCGCTCAGGCTCCCCCGTCGAGGGTCGCGCTGGTGCCGTGCGCGTGGAGCGCTCATCGGCTCACCTCCAGACGCGCCACCGCCGTCGCGGATGGAGCCGCCACCGTCCCGAGGGTCCGCAGCGTCGCGGGCGGGCGACCCGTGACGACCACAGACACGCGCCCCCCTGTGGTGGCGGTGGTCACCAGGGCACCGGCCGGGGCGGCGGCGCGGACCTCCTCCAGAACCGGTGCCGCTGCCTCACCGCGGGCGAGGAGCCGCGCGCCGAGCCGCGCGGCGTCGACGCAGCGAACCTGCGCCACGCCGAGGTCCACTGCTGCCAGCGCTACCGCGAGGACGAGCACGAGGCTGGGAAGCGCCACCGCCAGCTCGGCGGTGGCCGCTCCTCCCTCCGTGCCGCGGGCCGTCCTCACGACCCCGTGCCGAGCGCGCCGACGATGATCCCCGACAACGCGCTCTTGACCGGGCCGGACCGCACGATCGTCAGCAGCAGCGCCGCGAACGCCACGGCCGCCACCGTGCCGACGGCGTACTCGGCCGTCGTCATCCCCTCCTCACCGAGCGCGCGGACGCGCTGAACGAGCCGCCCCGCCGCGCGAACCCCGCCGACCCCGCGGACCCCGCAACCCCCGCGGATCCTGGAAGCCCCGGGAACCAGTCTGGTCGTCATCTCGATCTCCCCTCCGTCACGAGCGCGGCTGTCGCGCCGTGGGTCCACCCTCATCGCTCGCCGCGCCACCGGACGAGCCGGCCCGCCGTCTGTGGACGCCGGGTGACGCCCGCGCCCCCTGTGGATCGCATCCCGGGGGCCCGCGGATCTGGGGATCGCCCTCCCTGTGGCCCGCGCTCGGTCAAGGGCGGGAGCCCGGGTCGCC
This sequence comes from Ornithinibacter sp., assembly GCA_029266735.1. GTDB lineage: Bacteria > Actinomycetota > Actinomycetes > Actinomycetales > Dermatophilaceae > Fodinibacter. The sequence continues at coordinate 26,500 of JAQSWG010000012.1, read as the reverse complement.
GAGTCCGTCGCCTACGCACCGAGTCCGTCGCCTACGCACCGAGTCCGCCCAGGAGCCGCAGCACCACCGGACCGACGGTGGTGCCCACGAACCCGGGGAGGAAGCACAGTCCGAGCGGAAGCACGAGCAGCACGCCGGCACGGCTGACCGCCGCCTCCACCCGCCGCACCTCTGCCTCGCGCATCCGGCTGGCCGCTGAGTCGAGGAGGGCGGCAGGCGCGGCACCGGCAGCGTGGGCGGCATGCCAGGCGACGGCGGCCGCCGTCCAGCCGGGACCCACGTGCGCCCACGCCCGGTCGACCGGCTCCCCCCACCGGTGGGCGGCAGCGACGACCGCGAGGTCGCGGCCGGCAGGTCCCTGCTCCACGCGGGAGACCACCTCGAGCGCCTCCACCGAGCCGACCCCGCTGCGGAGGGCGGCGGCCACCAGCGTCAGGGCAGCGGCGGCCTCGTCGATGGTCGGCGCCGTCGGCTCGGACGCCGGCGCGGCCGCGTGGCGGGACGTCCGTGGGAAGACAGGAGTGCGTCCGGGCCAGACGAGAACGCCCACGGCAGCCAGGGTCGCCACGAGGAACATCACGGCGGACCAGCCCCGGCGACGCCGGCCCGCGCGGCACGACGGAGCAGCGCTCGTGCCCAGCACCAGCCCACGGCGGTGAGGATCAGACCGATGGATGCCGACAGCGCCGCCACCGCGGAGCCGTAGAGCGAGGTCGGACCGACACCCACCAGTGCGCCGGCCGCTGGACCGGCCAGCGGCAGGGCGGTCAGCAGCCACATGGAGGCCCGCGGACCTGCCACGACCGCGGCGGTTCGTTCCCGAGCCGCACGCCGGTCCCTGACCGCGGCGGCAGCGGCGGAAGTCACCGCGGACGCGCTCGCGCCCACCGCCTCGCTGAGCTCCCACGCGGCGACGAGGAGCGCCAGGTCAGCCGGGTCCGCCCCCGGTGCGTCGACGGAGCCGCGAAGAGCCGGGGTCACACCGCCCCCCTCGGCGATCGACGCCTCGATGCGGCTCGCCAGCGACGGCATCCCGGAGACGACGGTGGGTGAACGAGCCGAGGCGAGGGCGGCGGACGCGAGGTCGAGCCCTGCCTCGAGGCCGACCGCGACGACTTCCGCGAAGTCCGCCACCCAGTCGACGCCGTCGCGTCGCCGGCGAGTCCGGCGGCCGGGCGGGTGAGCCGGCCATGCCCCCGCCGCGGGGACAGCTCGCCGGCCAGCGGGGTCACCCGGCAGGCGATCCCTACCCGGCCAGAGGAGCACGGCCAGACCGAGGAGAAGGGCGGCGGCCAGCGTCAGCACCCGACGTCCCGGCGCAGGGACCGCAACGCGGGGACCAGGTCGAGGAGGAGCTCCAGCCCCGGACCCGGACGCAGTCCGCCCTCCTCCGCGCGGAGCGCCAGGACCACACGTACTGTTCCCGGGTCGTCGGGGTCTCGGACGAAGACCCCGACCCGCTCCACGCGCCGCACTCCCGCCCCGCGGCTGACGTGGACGACCGCGTGGAGCGACCCCCGCAGCTGCGCGTGCACCGCCGCACGTGGCATCCCGGCGAGCGCCGCCAGGGCCTCGATCCGCCCTGGGACCTCCTCCGGCCCGTTGGCGTGCAGGGTGCTCATGCCGCCCTCGTGTCCGGTGTTGAGCGCGGCGAGCAGCTCGCGGACCTCCGCGCCGCGCACCTCCCCGACGACGAGGCGGTCGGGACGCATCCGCAGGGCCTGCCGGACGAGGTCGACGAGGGTCACGGCTCCCCGACCCTCGACGTTCGGCGAGCGGCCCTGGAGACGGACGACGTGAGGATGTCGCGGATCGAGCTCGCGGACGTCCTCGACGAGGACGAGCCGCTCCTGAGGCCCGCACTCGGCGAGGAGGGCGGACAGGACGGTCGTCTTGCCCGCGCCCGTCCCGCCACTGACGACGAGCGACACCTTGGCGTCGACGAGGGCGCGCAGCACCACGGCCATTCCCGGTGAGGCCGCACCCAGCGCGACGAGGGTCTCCACGCCCTCCGGCCGCTGGCGGGCGAAGCGCAGGCTGACATGCGGACCGCCGTCCGCCAGGGGCGGCAGGAGCGCGTGCAGGCGCACCCCTCCCGGCAGGAGCCCGTCGACCCAGGGCTGGGCGTCGTCGAGACGTCGACCGGTGAGCCCCGCCAGGCGCACCGCGAGCGGACGGAGGTCATCGGGTGGCACGCGCAGCCCCGCCTCCACGACACCAGCCCCGCGGTCGACCCACACGGTGCCATCACCGTTGACGAGGAGGTCGGTGACCGAGGCGTCCGCCGCGAGACGGGCGAGCGGCCCCATCCCGACGAGCTGGTCGAGCAGTGCCGTCACCGCGGCCGTGCGCCCGTCGTCGCCGAGAGTGCCTGCATGCTCGTCTGCGAGGTGCTCGATGGCCGCCCGGCTCGGCGGCGCGCCTGCTCGGATCGAGCGCACGACGTCCCGTCGAAACGGCTCCGCACGGGCACTCACGAGGCAGTGGCGACGTCGTCGACGAGGGCCGCCACGGAGTCGGCGCAGCGGCGCACCGCGTTCCGGTTCGTCCCGGGGAAGAGGCCGCGCTCGACATCCCGCGGGACGGCGGCGTCATGCCGGAGGTGACCGACGTGTGGGACGCCCAGGTGCGCCACGACCTCGTCGACCACCGCCGCTGCCCCCCGACCTCCCCTGCTGACGAGTCGGAGATCCGGTCGGCGCGGATACGCGACATCGGTCTGGTCCCTATCTGGGTCGTCCCACGCGTCGTGGAGCCGTTGGACGACGGCGTCGGCGTCGGCCAGACCACGGGTGGTGAGCGAGACGAGCACCACGACGAGAGGCTCTCCCAAGAGAAGGACCGGCAGCAACGCGCTACCCACCGGGACGTCGACGACCACCCGAGACTCACTGGCCTCGAGCGCCCGGAGCACGTCGAGCAGCGCGCGCTCCGGTGGCCGCGGTGATCCCCCGCCGCGCACCGAGAGGACGTGGCATCCGTCGTCGACGGGCAAGGACGCGAGGAGCAGGTCGGGGCGGACGCGGCCGCGGACCTCTCGCAGGTCGTCCCAGCGCCGGCCCGGAAGGTGCTCGACACCGGCGGTGACCTCGAGCCCTCCGCCGTCCAGGTCGAGGTCCACGACAACGGCAGGCCGGGTTGCCGCCAGACGTCGGCCCACCGCGAGGGCGAGGGTGCTCGCCCCCAGCCCCCCGGAGGCTCCCACGACAAGGATGCCTGGTCCGTCCACCATGGCGACAGCGTGGCCGTGGGCTCGCCGGCCGGGCGCCGTCGACCCGAGGCTGGGGACGAAGGGACGCTGTCCGCGCGGCTGTGGAGCAAGGGCCGGGCAAACACCGTCCTCACCCGGTGCCCGCTCGGGCTCGGAGCCGGAAGCAGGGGACGGCGGGCTCCGGACATGGGACGGCCCCGGTCGGGGGGACAACCGGGGCCGTCGGCGAGCCGAGCTCCGGGGGGGAGAAGCCGGTCCGCCGTTCGCTCAACCCCGAAGGGGAGCGAGTGAGAACATCGTGTCTCATGACGGGGTCCCACCGCAACCCTCCGTACCGACCTGTCGAACTCGCTCTAAGGAACCCCACAAGACCACGGAATCCGAAGGTTGAGGGCACGACGTTTAATCTTTGACGACCTCGACGAGCCCGCCCTCCCACGGCATCAGTGCTTCTGCGCACCACCTCGCGCGCTCTGGCCGCCCCACCGACCCCACACGACGGCGCCTCCACCCGTTCAGCGGATGGAGGCGTCGTCCCGCCGCGGACCTCCCGGGCGACCAGGCGTGCTCCATGCCGTCGTCGCAGTGGGTCAAGCCCACCACGGTCGGTCCATACGTGGACTGCCCGCGCGTGGGTACCCGTTCGTCCCGCGGTAGCTCTGTCGTTCAGACGGTTGCCCGAGGGTTACCCGTCCAGTTCCGTTCTACCCCCATCGAGCCGCTCCGACAAGGGTCAGCGGTCGAGCCGACCGGCGAGCACGGCATCCGCCACGCGTTCGCCCTCTGCGGCGGCCGCACGGACGGCGCTGCAGCAGTGGGTGATCCAGAGGCCCACGCCGGCGACGTCGCCCCGGCCGTATGCCGCGAGGGCGCCGAGGTAGGCCGCTCCTCCCGCTGCGCCGTGGCCTGCCTCGGTCACCGCCACCCCGGTGGGGTCGAGGCCGCCCGCCTGCACGACGGCCCGGTCGAGCGCGCGCGCGACGACCGCGTTGGCGCGCACGAACGGCCGGACCGTCGCGAGCTCGGCGTGCACGATCGCGGCGGCCACGACGACCGGCAGTCGCGGGGTGCTGAGCAGGACGTCGGCCACGGCACGCAGCCGGACCGCCACCTGCGCCCCGTCCGGGGCCGGCCCGAGGTCGGTGAGCTCCGCGCAGTCCTCGCCCGGCATCCGCGGCCGCCCGAGTGCGTCCGCCTCGAGGAGCCCGCGCGCAGCGGCCGTGTGCAAGCGCGCCAGGGCCTGGAGCGGCGCGGTGAGCACCACAGCGCGAACGTGCTCCGTCTCCGCGGTGGCCGCGACGACGCCGCGCATGGTGCGCTCGACCGGGTCTGGTGAGGGGGACCACGTCGAGGCGCCCATGACGATCTCCCGCACCACGTGGACCGGGACCGATGCTCCCTCCAGCTCGCCGCTCGCCGCGGCCCCGCGGACTCGGGACTCCGCCGCCGCCTCCGGGATGCGTCGGCGCAGCGCCTGGTGCCAGCGCAGGCGGGTGCACGCCTCCCGGGCCGCCTCGACCTGCTCGGGGACGCCGGGAAGCGATGCGAGCCGGAGTACGGCGTCCGTGGCCGGGCTCTCGGGGGGCATCCGAGCAGACTAGTTCGCGGGCAGCCGGACCCCGGCGAGCTGACGTGAGCGCGCGACCAGGCGGCCCGTCGAGTCCCACACCGCGGCGTCCTCGACGAGGAGGTCACCCACGACGGTGTCCGTCGTGAGCTCCGCGACGAGCCACCCCGGCGCCGGGCGCCCGAGCACCTGGCCGGTGAGCTCGAGAGTCGGCGCCCAGCCGGGCACACCGAGGTCGAAGGCGACCGGCATCAGGGCGTCGACGGCGTACGGAAGCATCGCGACATCGGGCTCGCGGCCGTCACGCATCCGAAGCCACGCGCGGATCACGCCACGACGCGACGGCTGACCGACGGCGAAGCCCGCGGTCGCCGGGTCGACCCGCACGTCGAGGCGGTCGAGCATCGTGATGCGCTCCGCCAGCGGTGAGGACTGGCGGGTGGCGGGGAGGCACGCCTCGGGTCGCGGCAGGTCGGGCAGCCGGGGTGACCGGTGCACCGGATCGGTGCGCGATGCGTCGCCGAGGGATGCCAGGAGCCGGACGCGCTCCACCGGGCCGCCATCGGCCTGCTGGATGAGCCGCGCCTGGGCGGTGGACAGGCTGCGGCCGACGCGGAGAACCTCGACGTGCACCTCCACCTCGCCGGCCTGCGCCGCGGACAGGAAGGTGGCACTCCACGTGAGGGGGTCGGGATGGCCGTGGCCGGACAGGCCCTCGCCCAGCGCGTGGGTCGCCAGCGCCATGAGGATGCCGCCGTTGAGGGCGTGCCCGATCGACCAGCCCTCCCCGACGTGGGCCCGTCCGACGGCCATCGAGCCGGATGCCGTGGCAGGCCCGGCGTCCCACGCGACCGCGAGCGCGTCGTCGAGCTCCGTCACGGGTCCCTCCGGTTCGTGGGTCAGGCGCTTCCCGGGCCCGACCCTATGGTGAGGCCATGCGCGAAGGCATCCACTGGCCCACGGCGGTCGTCGTCGTCGCCACGATGCTCCTGCTCTGGCTGGCGGTGTGGCTGCTCCGCCGCAGCCGCCGGCGCGGCTTCCTGTCCGAGGTCGACCGGGCCACCTACGCGACGCTGCACACGGCATCCCTCGCGTCGCAGCACCTCGGCGACGGCCTGACTCCCGACGCCGCGGAACGGGCCGGGCGGCACCTGCTGTCCATCCTCGGCGCCCATGCCGTGTCCCTGTCCGACACCGGCGGCGTGCTGTCGTGGACGGGGACCGGTGAGCACCACCGACGCCAGGCGCTCGAGCTGGGTGACCAGACCCGCACCAGCGGGCGCACCGTCGTCCACGACGGCGCCGTCATCACGTGTGGTGACCCCGACTGCCCGGTCCGCACCGCGGTGACGGCGCCGCTCGTCATGGACGACCTCGTCGTGGGGACACTGACGGCCTGGACCGAGCAGCCCTCGCCGGGCCTGGCCCGTGCGACGGAGGAGGTGGCCGCCTGGGTCTCCAGCCAGCTCGCGCTGGCCGAGCTGGCCCGTACCCGCACCCGGGTGATGGAGGCAGAGCTGCGCGCCCTGCGCGCCCAGATCAGCCCCCACTTCATCTACAACAGCCTCGCCGCGATCGCGTCCTTCGTCCGCACCGACCCGGACCGCGCGCGCGAGCTGCTCAACGACTTCGCCGACTTCACGCGGTACGCCCTCCGCACGGGGGGACCGTTCACGACGCTGGCCGAGGAGCTCCGCAACGTCGAGCGCTACCTCGTGCTCGAGCAGGCCCGGTTCGGCGAGCGCCTCGAGATCTCCCTCCTCGTCGCGCCCGAGGTCCTGCCGGTGACGGTGCCCTACCTCGCCGTGCAACCCCTCGTGGAGAACGCCGTACGCCACGGCCTCGCGACGAAGGAGGGCACCGGTCACGTGACGATCACCGCGCGTGACCGCGGGTCAGACGCGGAGATCTCCATCGAGGACGACGGCGTGGGCAGCGACCCCGACCGGATCCGCCACATCCTCGACGGCGCGAACGGGAGCGACTCGGTCGGTCTGGGCAACGTCGACGCGCGGCTCCGACAGGTCTACGGCGACGAGTTCGGTCTCGTCGTCGAGACGGCCGAGGGAGCGGGGACGAAGGTGACGTTTCGGGTCCCGAAGTTCGCTCCCGGTATCCACGCCGGGTCGTAGCTCTGGTCGTAGGCTGCGGCGCATGTCCACCAACGACGTGGGGTTGACCGCGCTCGTCGTCGACGACGAGCTGCCGGCCCTGTCCGACCTGGGCTACCTGCTCGGCCGGGACGAGCGCATCGCCGAGGTCATCACCGCCTCGTCGGGAACCGAGGCGCTTCAGGTGCTCGACGGCCGGGACGTCGACGTCGTCTTCAGCGACGTCTCGATGCCGGGTCTCGACGGCATGGCCCTCGCCCGGGTGATATCCCGCTTTCGCGTGCGACCGCAGATCGTCTTCGTCACCGCGCACGACCAGCACGCCGTGGACGCGTTCGCGCTGGCCGCCACCGACTACGTCATGAAGCCGGTCCGTCAGGAGCGCCTCTCCGAGGCGATCCGCCGCGTCGTCGTCGCCCAGAGCGAGCGTGGGGCCGGTGGCACGGACGCCAACGGCGACGCCGCGACGGTCCTCGAGGACGAGACCATCCCGGTGGAGCTCGGTGGAGTCACCCGTTTCATCACCCGCAACCAGATCCGCTACGCGCAGGCCCACGGTGACTACGCCCGTCTGCACACCGACACCGGCTCGCACCTCGTCCGGGTGCCGCTCAGCGTGCTCGAGGAGCGGTGGGGCGAGCACGGTTTCGTCCGGATCCACCGCAGCACCCTCGTCGCGCTCCCTCACGTGAGCGAGGTTCGGATGGACCACGGGCGGTGCTCCGTGGTCGTGGGCGCGGTCGAGCTGCAGGTCAGCCGTCGACACACCAAGGAGCTGCGGGACACCCTCCTGCGCCGTCCGATCGGCGACCGCCGGCCGAACGGCTCCTGACCGGTGACCTCGCCACCGGTCGAACCGCCGCCGCAGCGCGTGCGGGTGACCAGCTCACGGCGAGGCGCCGCTCCGATGCGGTCGCGAACCGTGGCCAGGGACCTCGACGAGCAGACCCGGCTCGGTGCCGTCTACCTCGACGGACTGATGCGCGCCCAGCTGCGCCTGTCCGTCGCGGTGCTCGCCCTCACCACCGTCGGGCTGACGGCCCTTCCGGTCGTCCTGACCCTCGTGCCCGCGACCCGGGAGCTCTCGGTGCTCGGCATCCCCTTCCCGTGGCTGGTCCTCGGTGTCGCCGTGTACCCGTCGGCGTGGTTCCTCGCCCGCTGGTACACGAGGCAGGCGGAGCGCCTCGAGCAGGACTTCACCGAGGTCGTCGAGTCGCCGTGAGCAACCCGCTCTCGCTCGCGGCGGTCGTCCTCGTCTGCCTCACCACCCTCGCGGTGGGCGGTCTCGGGCTGCGGCTGTCCCGGCGGACCAGCGACTTCTACGTCGCCGGTCGCGCCGTGTCGCCTCGGCTCAACGCCTCCGCGATCGGTGGGGAGTACCTGTCGGCGGCGAGCTTCCTCGGCGTCGCGGGACTGATCTACGACCAGGGCGTCGACATGGTGTGGCTTCCGGTGGGCTACACCCTGGGCTACCTGGTCCTGCTCGTCATCGTGGCGGCACCGATGCGGCGTTCGGGGGCCTACACCCTGCCGGATTTCGCCGAGGCGCGGCTCGGGTCACGGGCGATCCGGCTCGTGTCGTCGGCCCTCGTCATCGGGATCGGCTGCCTCTACCTCATCCCGCAGTTCCAGGGCGCGAGCCTCACGCTCAGCCTCGTCACGGGTGCTCCGGCGTGGGCCGGCGGCTTCGTCGTCATGGTCGTCATCGCCCTCGCCGTCGGTGCGGGCGGCATGCGCTCGATCACCCTTGTCCAGGCGATGCAGTACTGGATCAAGCTCACCGCGCTCGCCGTGCCCGCGTTCGTGCTCCTCGCCCTGTGGTTCCGCTCGGGGGCCCCTTCGCCCCAGGTCGACCCGTCATGGCATGTCCCGCTCTCGCCCACGTCGCCCGACGACCACCCGACCTACCGGACCGTGTCGATCGTCCTCGCCCTGTGCCTGGGCACGATGGGTCTTCCGCACGTCCTTGTGCGCTACTACACGAACCCCGACGGCGTCGGCGCGAGGCGCACGACGGTGACGGTGATCGCCCTCCTCGGGACCTTCTACCTCCTGCCGCCGATCTACGCGGCGCTCGGCCGGGTCGCGTATCCGACGCTGCCCGCCGGGGTCGGCTCGGACACCATCGTGCTCCGGCTCCCGGAGACCTTCGTCGACGGTCTCACCGGCCAGCTGCTTACCGCCATGCTGGCCGGCGGGGCGTTCGCTGCATTCCTCTCCACGGCATCCGGACTGGCGATGTCGGTCACCGGCGTCATCGACCAGGAGCTGCTGCGCCCGCGCCTCGCCCGCTTCGCCGGCGGTGACGTGCCCGGCATCCGGGGCTTCCGGATCTCGGCGGTGCTGGCCGTCCTCGTGCCGTACGTGCTCAGCCGCGTGGCCGAGCCGCTCGGGCTGGCGACGACGGTGGGTCTCGCGTTCGCCCTCGCGGCAGCGACGTTCGCGCCCCTCATCATGCTGGGCGTCTGGTGGCGCCGCCTCTCGACGTGGGGGGCGATGGCCGGCCTGCTCGTCGGCGGCACGGCGGCGCTCAGCTCGATCGTGACGACGATGGTCGTCGACGACCTCGGCGGGTGGGCGGGTGCCATCCTCGCCAACCCGGCGATGTGGGCCACGCCGCTCGCCCTCGCGACCGCCGTGATCGTCTCGCTGGCGACGCCCGGGCGCATCCCGGCGGGGACCACCCGGACCATGGTGCGGTTGCACACCCCGGAGCGCGTGGCCCTCGCGCGGTCGCGCCTGCCGGAGTGAGAGACCGACCTCGCCGGGGTCGGTTCGCTGGGTCAGCCCACCGCGTCGCGTGCCGCCACGAAGGCGTCGACACACGTGCGGACGTCGGCCTCGGAGTGCGCGGCCGAGAGCTGCACCCGGATACGCGCCCTGCCCCGCGGAACCACGGGGAAGCTGAAGGCGATGACGTAGACACCGTTGCCGAGCATGTGGTCGGCGACCTCCACCGCTCGCCGCGCGCCGTCGTCGCCGGGGAACATCACGGGAGTGATCGCGTGGGCTCCGGGCAGGAGCTCGAACCCGGCATCCGTCATGAGCTCACGGAAGAGGGCGGCGTTGGCGCGCAACCTCTCCCGCGCCTCGCTGGACCCCGACACGAGGTCGATCGCCTTGAGCGACCCGGCGACCACGGCAGGCGCGACGGAGTTCGAGAACAGGTACGGCCGCGACCGCTGGCGCAGCAGCTCGACCACCTCACGGTGGCTGGCGACGTATCCACCCGACGCGCCGCCGAGCGCCTTCCCGAGCGTGCCGGTGAGGATGTCGACCCGGTCCAGGACCCCGAACAGCTCAGGTGTCCCACGGCCGGCCTCGCCGACAAACCCCACCGCGTGGGAGTCGTCGACGAGCACCATCGCCCCGAACTCCTCGGCGAGGTCACAGATCTCGTCGAGCGGGGCGAACGAGCCGTCCATCGAGAAGACCCCGTCCGTGACGACGCACACCCGGCGGGCGCCACCCGCGCTGGCCGCCTCGAGCTGGCTGCGCAGGTCGGTCATGTCCGCGTTGCGGTACCGGAAGCGCGCGGCCTTGGAGAGGCGGATGCCGTCGATGATCGAGGCGTGGTTCAGCTCGTCGGAGACGATCGCGTCCTCCGCGCCGAACAGCACCTCGAAGACGCCACCGTTGGCGTCGAAGCAGGAGCTGTAGAGGATCGTCGCCTCCGTTCCGAGGAACTCCGAGAGGCGGGACTCCAGCAGGGTGTGCTGGGACTGGGTGCCGCAGATGAAACGCACCGACGCCATCCCGAAGCCCCACGTGTCGAGCGCCTCCCGACTCGCGGCGACCACCTCGGGGTGGTCGGCGAAGCCGAGGTAGTTGTTGGCGCAGAAGTTGAGCGCCTCGCCGCTGGCCGTGGCGACGTGCGAGGACTGCGGGCTGGTGAGCTCGCGCTCGCGCTTGTAGAGGCCGGCCTCCTCGATCTCCTTCAGCGTGGCCGCCAGCTCGTCCTTCACAGCGCCGTACACGTCGCCTCCTCCTGGGGTCCTCCCCCACCTCGTCTGTGGGTATGCCGTGACACGCCGCCAGAACCGCGTGTCACCAGCACTCTCGCAGACGAAGTCGGGGAGGCGGGGGGCGGAGCGGTCAGCTCCAGTCGAGGACGACCTTGCCGCCCTGGCCGGAACGGGCCTCGTCGAACGCCGACTGCCAGTCGCGAGCGGCATACCGTCCGGTGATGACCGAGGACACGGCCGACCGCAGCTGGGGTGACGTCGCGAGCACGGACCCCATGAGGTACCACGTCTCGTACATCTCGCGGCCGTAGATCCCCCGGAGCGTGATCATGTGGGTGATGACCCTGCCCCAGTCGATGGCGTAGCGGTCCTTGGGCAGCCCGAGCAGGGCGACGCGGCCGCCGTGGTTCATGTTGGCGAGCATGTCCTCGACGGCCCCGGGCGACCCGGACATCTCGAGCCCGATGTCGAACCCCTCCGCCATGCCGAGCGCCTCCTGCGCCTCGCGCAGGGTGCCGCCCGCCGAGACGTCGACGACGAGGTCCGCGCCGGCCGCCTTGGCGAGCGCGAGCCGCTCCGCCGAGAGGTCCGTGACGCAGATCCGGCGGGCCCCCGCGTGCCGCACGACGGCCGTCGCCATGACGCCGATCGGACCGGCGCCGGTGACGACCACGTCCTCGCCCACGACGGGCCACTGCAGGGCCGTGTGGACCGCGTTGCCGAGCGGGTCGAAGAGGGCGCCGAGCTCCGGGTCGAGGTCCGCCTCCTGGACCCAGGCGTTGGTCGCCGGGATGACGACGTAGTCCGCGAAGGCACCGTCACGGTCGACCCCGATGCCGATCGTGTGGTGGCAGAGGTGGCGCCGGCCGGCCCGGCAGTTGCGGCAGAAGCCGCAGACCACGTGGCCCTCCCCGGAGACGCGGTCCCCCACGGCGATGTGGTCGACGTCGGCCCCCACCTCGACGACCTCGCCGAAGAACTCGTGACCGATGGTCATCGGCACCCGCACCTTCTCGGCCGCCCAGTCGTCCCACTGCTCGAGGTGGAGGTCAGTGCCGCACAGGCCGGCCCGCAGCACCCTGACCTTGACGTCCTTGTCACCGCACTCCGGCTCGGCAACCTCCACGAGCTCGAGACCCGGACCCGCCGTGACCTTCCGCAGTGCGCGCACCCAGCCATCATGCCGCTCCTCCGGCCGAACGCGCAGGCCCCGAACACGGCACGACCCGCACCCTCTGCTTCCCGACTCACCGCTCACCGCTCGTCGCGCGACGCGCGCCGCTGGGCGCACTGTGACGCACCGCACATCGCGCCGTCGACCCGCCCACCGGAACGGCCGGTCGCGACACTCCACACGGGGACCGGCATCCACCCAGCCTTGGGCCGAGCCGGGCCACACGGTCCGGACATCCGACCCTGGAGGTGACCCGTGAGCAACGAGGCTCGCACGCAGACCGAGGACGCATACCTCGAACTGCAGTCCACGTCCGAGTTCCAGGCGCTACGGAAGAAGTTCCGCGGGTTCGTCTTCCCGATGACCGCGTTCTTCCTCGCCTGGTACTTCCTCTACGTCCTGCTCTCGATCTTCGCGCCGGACTTCATGGGCCAGCGCGTGGGTGGTGACGACAGCACCATCACCGTGGGCCTGCTGTTCGGCCTGGGCCAGTTCGTCACGACCTTCGCCATCACGTTCATCTACGCCCGCTGGGCCAACCGTGAGCTGGATCCCTTGGCGGACGCCCTCGGTGCCCGGCTCGACGGCATGAAGGAGCACTGACATGGCGCTGACCCTCCCGTTCGCCGAGGCCACCTCGGTGGGCTCGCCCGCGCTCAACATCGCGATCTTCGCCGCGTTCGTCGTCATCACCCTGACGATCGTCATCCGGGTCTCCTCGGGCAAGAAGACGGCGGAGCAGTACTACACCGCCTCCGGAGCCTTCTCCGGTCGCCAGAACGGCATCGCCATCGCGGGCGACTACCTCTCGGCGGCCTCCTTCCTCGGCATCGCCGGTGCCATCGCGCTCACCGGCTACGACGGCTTCCTCTACTCGATCGGGTTCCTCGTCGCGTGGCTCGTCGCGCTGCTGCTCGTCGCCGAGCTCATGCGCAACACGGGCCGTTTCACGATGGCCGACGTGCTGTCGTACCGCCTCAGGCAGCGCCCCGTGCGCATCGCCACCGCGATCTCCGTGCTCACCGTCTCGTTCTTCTACCTGCTCGCCCAGATGGCCGGGGCAGGCGGACTGGTCTCCCTGCTCCTCGGAGTCACCGGGGAGGCAGCCCAGAACGCCGTCATCGCGCTCGTCGGCATCATCATGATCGCCTACGTGCTCATCGGGGGCATGAAGGGCACGACCTGGGTGCAGATCATCAAGGCGGTCCTCCTCATCGCCGGCACCGCGGTGATCACCGTGTGGGTGCTCGGCCAGTACGGGTTCAGCTTCTCCGCCCTGTTCCAGGACGCGGCGAACAACTCGCCCGCGGGTGAGAAGCTCTTCGAGCCCGGCCTGAAGTACGGCGTCAACATGACGACGAAGATCGACTTCATCTCGCTCTCGATGGCGCTCGTCCTCGGCACGGCAGGCCTGCCGCACGTCCTCCAGCGGTTCTACACCGTCCCGACGAGCAAGCAGGCGCGCAAGTCGGTCGAGTGGGCCATCTGGCTCATCGGCGGGTTCTACCTGCTCACCCTGGTGGTCGGCTACGGCGCCGCGGCGCTCGTCGGTCCCGAGGCGATCAACGCCGCCCCCGGCAAGGCCAACTCCGCGGCCCCCCTGCTCGCCTACGAGCTCGGCGGGTCGGTGATGCTCGGCGTCATCTCGGGCATCGCCTTCGCGACGATCCTCGCCGTCGTCGCCGGACTGACCATCACGTCGTCGGCGACGTTCGCCCACGACCTCTACAAGGAGGTCTTCAAGCGCGGAGAGACGACCCAGGACCAGGAGGTCCGGGTCGCGCGCATCGCGGCGATCGTCATCGGCGCCGTCGCGATCGCCGGAGGCATCTTCGCCAAGAACCAGAACATCGCGTTCCTCGTGGCGTTGGCCTTCGCGATCGCTGCGAGCGCGAACCTGCCGACGATCCTGTACTCGCTGTTCTGGAAGGGCTTCAACACCCGCGGTGCGCTGTTCTCGATCTACGGAGGGCTGATCAGCTCGCTGGTGCTCATCATCTTCAGCCCCGTCGTCTCCGGTAAACCGCCTCTGGCAGAGGGCGGGCCCAGTCCGTCGATGATCACGAACACGGCGATCGACTTCCACTGGTTCCCGCTGGACAACCCGGGGCTGGTCTCGATCCCGCTCGCGTTCTTCCTCGGCTGGCTCGGCTCGGTCACGAGCAAGGAGCACAACGCGCGCAAGTACGCCGAGATGGAGGTGCGCAGCCTCACCGGCCACGGTGTCGCCTCGGCCGTCGAGCACTGAGGCACCGCCTCACCGCAGACGCAGCGGCCGTGGAGTGGATCCTTCCCTCCGCGGCCGCTGTATGCCGTCCAGCCGAATACGGTGTCGCGCCCGGTCAACCGCCGGGCCGGCTCAGGCGTCACAAGGGTGTCCCACCGAGGAGAAGGAGACCCGCCATGTGGCGTCCGACCACCAGCCCCACCCGCACCCGAAGGGGTGCCCGTGCCATCGCCGCCCTGGCGGCCACAGCGGCCACAGCCGCCCTGTTCGCCGTCCCGACCGCGTCAGGCGCCGGGGCCGCGACCACCGCCGGGACCGCCACCACGGCCGGCACCGCCACGTCCGCCCCGTACTGCGGCATCACGTGGGGGTCGCTCGCGAAGACCTCCGCTCCCCTCGCCGCGGGTCGCGTGTACGGGGTCCGCGCCGGCCGGCACGCGTGCTTCGACCGGCTCGTCCTCGACATGACGGGCCGGGCTCCCGGCTTCGACGTCCGGTACGTCACGACGGTGACGTCCGACGGGTCCGGCTTCCCGGTCCCCGTCACGGGCGGTGCTCGGCTCGCCGTCGTGGCCCACAAGGGAGCGACGAGCGTCCCGTCGATGCCGTCGGTCGCGGGTTTCACGACCTTCCGCCAGGTGAAGTGGGCCGGTTCGTTCGAGGGCTACACGACTCTCGCGCTGGGCGTCCGCGCACGCCTGCCCCACCGGGTGTTCACGCTGTACGACGCCTCGACGAACCGCAGCCGGCTCGTCATCGACGTCGCCCACCGCTGGTGAGCGCTGCCCCGGCCGACGTCAGCGACGGCGGCCGGGGCCCGCAGGCGCACTCGCGGTCTCAGACGGCGGCCGAGGCCTCCGCGCGCAGCCGCGCGGCGAGCTCGTCGTCCACCGTCGAGAAGAACCCGCCCACGACGTCCTCCAGGTGCGTCAGGCTCTCGGCGCGGAAGAGGACCGGCTGGTATGCCGTGATGTCGTAGTTGAGCGTTCCCATGACGCGGAGGTCGAGAGGGCGGATGTCCATCTTCCGGAACTCGTCCATCTCCCCGTAGCTGGAGAGGATGCCGGCGCCGTAGGCCTTGGTCACACCGTCCTCGGCGATGACGCCGAACTCGATGGAGAACCAGAAGACGTCCGCGACGAACTGCATCGCCTCGTCGGACTCGAGCCGTTCGCTGGCCCTGCCGGCCGCCTCGGTGATGGCGGCGAAACGCGGGCTGGCCAGCTGGTTCCCGTGCCCGATGACCTCGTGGATGATGTCCGGCTCGGGCGTGTAGAGCGGCTGGCTCGGGTGCCTCAGGTACTGCGTCGAGTTGAACGTCCGGCGACCGAGGTCGGCGTAGAACTCGCGCAACGGCACCAGTCCGGGGGCGGACTGGTAGCGCCAGCCGGTCAGCGGCTCCAGCCGCTCGCTCACCTCCGTGAGCTGGGGAACGTGGTCGGTCGGCAGCCCGAGCGCCGCCTTGGCGGCGAGGAACTCCGAGTGCGCATACTTCTCGTGCTTGGGCGCCAGCTCGGCGGAGACCAGCCGCCAGATGCCCTGCTCCTCGTCGGTGTAGTCGATCGTCGGCACCGGGTCGCCCGGGCGGCGGGCCAGTGCCGCGGCCGCGATGTCACCCCGGCGGGCCCGGTATGCCGGGTCCGTGAAGCCCGGGTGGTTCTCCCCCAGGTGCACCTCGACCTGTCCGTGGGCGTCGGTCGTCACTGCTGAATAGAGCTGTCCATCCTCGAACACCCCGCTCACCTCCTCGTGACTGATCGTGGCCTCGTGGGCCGGTCTCTCGACGGTGCCACGGAACCCGACGCGATGGAACCGATGCCCGACACTCTGGTCAAACCGCGCACACTTTCGCCACCCTCGGGCGCCAAGGGGTGAGCACAATGTCCGGTGGAACGACGATGCACGGAGGTGGGAGCGGAGGCGAGGTCCCACGGGCTCAACAGCACCCGTCCGACCACGCCGCCCGCTCGTCGCACGCGGCGCCCGCCCACCGGCATCCGACGCACCGGCGGTTGCCCGGTGACCCGCTTGCGGGTTGGCTTGGCCCAGTCACTCAACGAGGAGGAGCACGCCGTGACCGACGACAGCCTGTCCAGCCACGCGCACGAGATGAACTTCGCCCCCGACCCCGCGTTCGCCGCACAGGCCGTCGGCACGGCCGACCTGTTCGACCGCGCGGACGAGGACCCGGAGGGGTTCTGGGCGGAGCAGGCCCGGGCGCGGCTCACCTGGGCCACCGACTTCGAGCGCACGCTCGACTGGGACGACGCCCCCTTCGCGAAGTGGTACGTCGGCGGCCGGCTCAACGTCGCCTACAACTGTGTGGACCGGCACGTCGAGGCCGGGAACGGGGAGCGCGTCGCGATCCACTTCGAGGGGGAGGGCGGCGACACGAGGACCATCACCTACGCCGACCTCCAGCGCGAGGTGGCCAAGACGGCGAACGCGCTGGCGGAGCTGGGTGTCGGCAAGGGGGACACCGTCGCCATCTACATGCCGATGATCCCCGAGACGGTGTTCACCATGTTGGCGTGCGCCCGCCTCGGCGCCCCCCACTCGGTCATCTTCGGCGGGTTCTCCTCCGAGGCGCTGCACACCCGGATCGACGACGCGCAGTGCAAGGTGGTCGTCACCGCCGACGGGCAGTTCCGGCGCGGCAAGTCGTCACCACTCAAGAGCGCCGTCGACGAGGCGCTCCACTACGACAACCCGGTCGACAAGGTGCTCGTCGTCCGGCGCACCGACACCGACGTCGAGTGGACCGAAGGCCGCGACGTCTGGTGGCACGACCTCGTGGACCGGCAGGCGGCGTCGCACGAGGCACAGCCCTTCGACAGCGAGCACCCCCTGTTCATCCTCTACACCAGCGGCACGACGGGTAAGCCCAAGGGCATCTTCCACACCAGTGGCGGCTACCTCACCCAGGTGGCCTACACGAACGCCGTCGTCCACGACGTGCATCCCGAGTCCGACGTCTACTGGTGCACCGCCGACGTCGGCTGGGTGACCGGCCACTCGTACATCGTCTACGGACCCCTCGCCAACGGCGCGACGCAGCTCATGTACGAGGGGACTCCCGACACCCCGCACCAGGGCCGCTGGTGGGAGCTCATCGAGAAGTACGGCGTGACGATCCTCTACACCGCCCCGACGGCCATCCGCACGTTCATGAAATGGGGAGACGACATCCCTGCGAAGTTCGACCTCTCCTCGGTGCGGCTGCTGGGCAGCGTCGGTGAGCCGATCAACCCGGAGGCCTGGCTCTGGTACCGCAAGAACATCGGCGGCGGAACCGTGCCGATCGTCGACACGTGGTGGCAGACCGAGACCGGCGCCATCATGATCAGCCCGCTCCCCGGCGTGACGACGCTCGAGCCCGGCTCGGCCCAGCGACCGATCCCCGGCATCGCGGCCGAGATCCTCGATGACGACGGCAAGCCGTTCACCGAGCCGGAGAAGGTCGGCTATCTCGTGCTCACCAGGCCCTGGCCCGCGATGCTCCGCGGCATCTGGGGCGACCCGGAGCGCTACAAGGAGACCTACTGGAGCCGGTTCGGCCCGAAGTACTACTTCGCCGGTGACGGCGCCAAGTACGACGACAAGGGGAACATCTGGCTCCTCGGCCGGGTCGACGACGTCATGAACGTCTCGGGCCACCGGCTCTCGACGGCGGAGATCGAGTCCGCGCTCGTGTCGCACCACAAGGTCGCGGAGGCGGCCGTCGTGGGGGCCACCGACGACACGACCGGCCAGGCCGTCTGCGCCTTCGTCATACTCCGCCAGGATGCCGTCGAGGAGGCCGACGAGCCGGACGAGGGCGGCGACCTCGTCCAGGAGCTGCGCAACCACGTGGCGCGCGAGATCGGCCCCATCGCCAAGCCACGCCAGATCATGATCGTCCCGGAGCTGCCGAAGACGCGCTCGGGCAAGATCATGCGCCGCCTGCTCAAGGACGTCGCGGAGAACCGTGAGGTCGGAGACGTCACGACGCTGGCCGACTCCTCGGTCATGAGCATGATCAAGGAGGGAATGACCGCCGGGTCGTCGGAGTGAGCCGGCCCGCGACGGCCCGGCCCTGCCGCTCCTCGACGGGGTCGTCCTCGTCATGCCGGAGTACAACCGTGGCTACAACGCCGCCCTCAAGAACGCCATCGACTACCTCTACGCGGAGTGGGACGGGATGCCGGTCGCGTGCGTCGGATCCCGGCTGGAGCGGTGTGAAGTACGCACGCTCCGCCCTCCGCCAGACCGTGGACCGCATCGGCATGGTGGCCGTGCCGGGGGCCGCCCTGCACTTCGAGCACACGCTGGACCTCGACGGCACCGTGCACGCGGACGAGGCGTCCGAGCAGGACGTCAGGGACATGTTCGCGGCGCTCGTCGCGGTCCCCACCGCCTCCGGGCGGCCGGAGAGCGCCGATAGACTCCGTCCCGGAGAGCCGGGAAGCCTGGTCGGCAGAGGGTCCCCGCAGGCGCGCGGGCCCGGTCCGTCGACGCCGACCAGAGGAGACCCGATGAGCCCCGCCGTTCCACCACCGACGCGGCCCGCCCTGCTGCGCCGCTCGACGTGGACCGAGACCCAGTTCGTCACGGCCGCCCTGCGCACCGAGACGACCGGCGGCGCCATCCTTCTCCTCGCGGCAGTCGCAGCGATGATCTTCGCCAACAGCCCGTGGCGCGACGCGTACGCGACGCTGCGGGACACCTACGTCGGTCCGGAGTGGGGTGACCTGAGGCTCACGGTCGGGCACTGGGCGGCCGACGGTCTGCTCGCCATCTTCTTCTTCGTCGCCGGTCTCGAGCTCAAGCGCGAGTTCCTCGTCGGCGACCTCCGCTCCCGAGCGAAGGCCGCGGTCCCGGTCTTCGCCGCCGTCAGTGGGGTGGTCTTCCCTGCTCTGGTCTTCGTCGCGACGGTTCTCCTACTCGGGGCGGACGGGGACGCCACCCGTGGGTGGGCGATCCCTACCGCCACCGACATCGCCTTCGCGCTCGCCGTCCTCGCCGTCATCGGCTCGTCGCTTCCGTCCGCCCTGCGGTCCTTCCTGTTGACCCTGGCGGTCGTCGACGACCTCATCGCGATCACCATCATCGCGGTCTTCTTCACGTCGGACCTCCAGATCGGTCCGTTCCTGGCCGCCATGGTGCCCTTGGGGATCTTCGCGGCGCTCGTCCAGCGGCGGATCACGTACTGGTGGCTCCTTCTCCCGCTGGCGTTCGCGACCTGGGCCCTCGTCCACGGCTCCGGCGTGCACGCGACCGTCGCCGGTGTGCTCCTCGGCCTGGTGGTGCCGGTGAAGCCGCGTGCCTCGGTGCCCTCGGTCAGCACCCACGACCGCAGGACCGACGTCGCCCACCGCTTCGAGCACCGCGTCCGGCCCATTTCGGCCGGCGTGGCAGTGCCGGTGTTCGCCTTCTTCGCCTCAGGCGTGACGGTGCTCGGGGGCGGTCTTTCGGCCACGCTCGGCGACCCTGTCGCGATCGGCGTGGTCCTCGGTCTCGTCGTCGGCAAGGTCGTCGGTGTCTTCGGCGCCACCTGGGTTCTTGCCCGCTTCACTCGTGCCCAGCTCGACAGCGGTCTGACGTGGACCGACGTGCTAGGGCTCGCGCTCCTCACAGGCGTGGGGTTCACCGTGTCCCTGCTCGTCGGTGAGCTCGCGTTCGGCAGCGGCTCCGAGCGCGACGACCACGTCAAGCTGGCGGTCCTCCTCGGCTCGCTCCTCGCCGCGTCCCTCGCGGCCGTCGTCCTGCGCATGCGCAACCGGGCCTACCAGCGCCTCGCGGAGCTCGAGTCCCTCGACGAGGACGCCGATGGTGTCCCGGACGTCTTCGAGCGCGAGACCACGGGCGACTGACGGGGTCGGCGTCTGGGTAAGGTCGTCTGTCGAGGGCCCGCCGTGGGCCGAGAGCGCGCGAGTGAGGCGGAGACGCATGACAACCGGGACAACGGGCACCGAGCGGACCATCGGCCAGCTGGTGGCCGACGCCACCCACGACCTGGAGGGCATCGTCCGCGGTGAGATCGCGCTCGCCAAGGCCGAGGTGACCTCTGGTGCGAAGGTCGCCGGCAAGGGCGCCGGCCTGCTGGCCGGAGGCGCCTTCCTCGCGCTCATCGGTGTGGTGTTCCTCCTGCACAGCGCGGCGTGGGGCATCGCCGAGTGGCTCCCCGTCTGGGCCGGCTACCTCATCGTGGCGGGCGTCGTGCTGATCCTCGCCGTGGTGCTCGGCCTCGTCGGCAAGAGATCCCTGGACAAGGCCCGACCCGCACCGGAACGTGCCATCGACCAGGCGCAGCAGACCATCGCCGCAATCAAGAACCCGCAGGGTGGGGCTGCTGTCGGCAGTGCGCCGTCCGCCGCGGCCTCGCCGACGGCATCCGGAGGGACTGCCTCAGGAGGAACCGCGGGCGCCACGACGGGGGCGAGTGCCACGACGGGGGCGAGTGCCACGGCATCCTGACGTCACTCGGGCCGCGGGCTACGGCATCGGCACGCCTCGAGCAGCGGCCACATCCACACACGACGCGCGGACGTCCCCACCCGGCACGCCGGCCCGCTCACCCCGCGACGCACGTCCCGGTCGACACCGCTGACGACGACGCCAGTCGGACCACCGGGCTGATCTCCTGCAGGGTCAGCGCGTATCCGGTGTCCGGGTCGTCCAGGGAGGTGGCGAACACCATTCCCACCACGGCGCCGTTCGAGTCGAGCACGGGGCCTCCCGAGGCTCCCCGACGCACCTGCGCCCGCAGCGAGTAGACCTCGCGCACGACCCCCGGACTCCCGTAGATGTCGGCACCACGGGCGGTGAGGGTGCTGCGCACCCGGGCACCGCCGACCCACAGCCCGTCGTCGCCGGGGAAGCCGGCGACCACCGCCGGGTCGCCGGACGACAGGGCAGCACCGGCCGGCAGCCGCGGTGCGTCGAGCCCCGGAACGTCCAGGATGGCGACGTCACGGCGGGGGTCGAAGGCGACCACCCGCGCCTCGCGCTGGCGGCCGGTGCCCTGGACGCTCACGTTCACGGAGTCGCTTCCCGCGACGACATGGGCGTTGGTCGCGACGCGCCCCGACGCGACCACCCAGCCGCTTCCGACCTGCGCCTGGTCACACGTCTCCGACTCAGCCCGCACGTGGACGACGGAGCCCAGGGCCCGCGCGATGTCGGGGTCCTCCGCCAGGGCGGTGTCCGGGGGTGCCACCGGTGAGATCGGCTCGGGACCCAGCCCCTCGAAGACCCGAGGGAACACGCCCCCATCCAGGGCCGAGGTGACCTCCTCGACGAGGCGGCCGGCCGACGGGGGAACCACCTCGTCGACGGCCGTGACGACCGCGGAGCGGGCGAGGAGGGCGCGGGCACCGGGCGGGCCACCGACCCGAACCGCCCCGGCCACGACCCACAGGACGAGCACGGAGGCCACGAGCACTGCCACGAGTCCGAGAGCGGCGTCGACCGCCCGGGCACTCGGCGCTCGCACCGAGTCGCGCAGCCGACGGGCCAGGAGCAGCATCAGCCCCTGGCCCAGGGCGGCCGAGGCGAGCACGACGAGGACGAGGGCCAGGGCACCGGCGGTCGTCGACGGGTAGAGAGCCTGCTCCTCGAGCCATTCCGGCACGAAGCGGAGGGCGAGGAACCCACCCCCGACGAGTCCCACGAGCCCGAGGACCGCGGACAGGAAGCCCTGCCGCCACCCGCTCCACGCATAGACCGCCAGCAGGCCGACGAGCACGAGGTCGAGCAGGACCGCGCCGGTCACCCGCTGCTCTCCCGCATCCACGGCGAGAGCACCCGTTCGGGCAGTGCCCGCTCCACGGTCGTGTCCCAGGGCTGCGTCATCCCCCCGAGGTCGAAGAGGCTGCTGAGCAGCATCGCGGTGAACCCCCAGACGAAGAGCCCGTGGACCTCGAACCCCGGTCCGCGGTACGGACCCAGCACCGTGGTGAACCGGTTGGCGGGGTCGAGGAGGTCGGTCACCGGCACCCGGAGCACGCGCTCGACCTCGCCCCGGTCGACGACCCCCACCGGCACGGGTCTGGGCCACCACGCGAGCACCGGCGTCACCGCGTTCTGGCTCGGGGTGAGGAACAGCTCCGGGAAGGTGGCGAGCACCTGGACACCGGCCGGGTCGAGGCCCACCTCCTCCTCCGCCTCGCGCAGGGCCGCACCGACCGAGCCGTCGTCGTCGGGGTCGACCCTGCCGCCGGGGAACGAGACCTGCCCGGGATGTGACCTCAGGGTGTGTGCTCGCTCGGTGAGCACGACGTCCTCGCCGCCGCGAGGGTCGGGACCGAAGAGCATGAGCACCGCGGAACGACGCTCGTGCCCCTCTGGGGGAGCGAACGACGAGAACCACTCGTGGTCGGCGATGTCCGTGCGAGCAGCGAGTGCCGTGAGCCAGTCTGGGGCGGAGACGCTCACGGGCTCGCCGGCGGGTCGTCGGGGAGGGGACCGGGCGGGGGGTCGGGCAGGAGCGCGCCGGGAGCGAGCTCGAACGCGAGGAGGGCGCGGGCCTTGACCGGGTCGGTCTCACCCTCGCCGTATGCCGGGCACCACCTCGCCACGGGACAGGCACCGCACGCCGGTCTGCGCGCGTGGCAGGTGCGCCGGCCGTGGAAGATCAGCAGGTGGCTGAGCATCGTCCACTCCCGCCGGGGGAAGAGGGCGCCGATCGCGTGCTCGACCTTGACCGGGTCGGTCTCCTGGGTCCAGCCGAAGCGGCGTGCGAGCCGCCCGACATGGGTGTCCACGGTGATGCCGGGGACGCCGAACGCGTTGCCCAGCACGACATTCGCAGTCTTCCGGCCGACGCCCGGGAGGGTGACGAGGTCCTCGAGGCGTCCGGGGACCTCACCCCCGAACCGCTCGACGATCGCCGCGCTGAGGGTGATGATGGAGTTCGTCTTGGCCCGGAAGAAGCCTGTCGGGCGGATCACCGCCTCCATCTCTTCGCGGTCCGCACCCGCCAGGGCGGCGGCCGTGGGCCAGCGGGAGAACAGCGTCGGCGTCACGCTGTTGACCATGACGTCCGTGGTCTGCGCGGACAGCACGGTCGCGACGAGCAGCTGGAGCGGGGTCTCGAAGTCGAGCTCACAGTGCGCGTACGGATACCGCTCGAGGAGCGCGCGGTGGATCCGGCGGGCGCGCCGCGTCCTGGCGACCGAGGACTCCTCACCGGTGCGGGCGCGCCGCACGGCATACGAGGGGGTCACGGGCACCGGCTCAGCGTACGTCGTGCCGGCGACACCGCTGGCGCACACGGGGGTCCCGGGGCCCGAGCCGACTCCTGCTCACCGCGCCGGCCGTCGTCGTCGTCAGCAGGACCGACTCTGGCACACTGGCCGCGTGGACCACGACGTCGTGAGAAGAGCGCCGCTGTTCGCCGCCCTCGACGACCAGACGGCCGAGTCCCTCATCGCCTCGATGGTCCCCGCGCGGATGGAGCGAGGCGACGTCCTCTTCAACGAGGGCGACCAGGGCGACCGGCTCTACGTCATCGGCGAGGGCAAGATCAAGCTCGGCCGCACGAGCAGCGACGGCCGGGAGAACCTCCTCGCGATCCTGGGCCCGGGCGAGATGTTCGGAGAGCTGTCGCTCTTCGACCCGGGGCCGCGCACGGCAACCGCCACTGCGGTCGCCGAGACGCAGGTGGTGTCGATGGGCCACGAGCAGCTCAAGGAGTTCCTCCACCAGCGGCCCGGAGTGGCTCCGACCCTGCTCGCCGCGCTGGCCCGGCGGCTCCGTCGGACGAACGAGTCGCTGGCCGACCTCGTCTTCACCGATGTCCCCGGTCGGGTCGCCAAGGCACTCCTCGACCTCGCGGGGCGGTTCGGTCGACCGGTCGACGAAGGGGTCATGGTCCCCCACGACCTCACCCAGGAGGAGCTCGCGCAGCTCGTCGGCGCCTCCCGGGAGACGGTCAACAAGGCGCTCGCCGACTTCGCCTCCCGCGGCTGGTTGCGACTGGAGGCCCGCGCCGTCCTCCTCCTCGACGTCGAGCGCCTCAAGCGCCGCGCGCGCTGAGGAAGTCCAGCTGGGCGCGGATGGACAGCCGCGCCGCCGGCCACACGCTCGCCGGCACCTCTCCGTAGACCCGCCGCAGGACGCCCTCCACCGGGTCGGCCTCGGTCGCCGCGCCGTCCGCGAGGGCCTGGCGCACCTGCTCGAGCCGCTCCGAGCGGTGCATCCGGTAGAACGCGACCATCGCCGCGGCATCCGGCACGACCGGCCCGTGGCCGGGAAGGATCGCGGTCACCTCGCCGTCCCCGGTGAGCCTGGAGATGCGCTCGAGCGAGTCGAGGTATGCCGCCAGCTCGCCGTCCGGGTGCGCGACGACCGTCGTGCCGCGGCCGAGCACCGTGTCACCGGTGAGGAGGGCGTGGTCTGCGGGGAGCGCGAACGAGATCGAGTCGGAGGTGTGCCCGGGCGTCGCCACCACCCGGACCTCGAGACCGCCGACCCGCAGCACCTCGCCGTCACCCACGTCGTCGTGCCCCCTGCCGACGGCCCGAACCGGGCTCCCGGTCAGTTCGGCGAACCGGGGTGCCGCCTCGGCGTGGTCGTGGTGCAGGTGGGTGAGGACCGTGAGGGACACCCGTGCCCCGAGGGCCTCGACCCGGTCGAGGACTGCCCGTAGGTGCTGCTCCACGAGTGGCCCCGGGTCGACGACGACGGCCTGCGTCGAGCCCGGCTCGAGCAGGACCCACGTGTTCGTGCCGTCCAACGTCATCGGTCCGGGGTTCGGCGCGAGGACACAGTGCGCACGGGCCGTGACCGTGCCCCCCGACCACGGTGCCGTCACCGACGGCGGTGGGCTGGCGGTCACGGTTCACGAGTATGCCGTCCGCCTCACCTCCGCGGGCGCCGGCGTCCCCCGAGGCACGCGGCCTGCGCCGGCGCGACACGCCGACAGGCAGTGGCCGCAAGTCCAGAGCTCACGCCGCACGAGACCTACCGCCCCGCGACCCGCCACAGGGGCACTGCCAGTTCCTGTGTACCTGTGGAGAACTGCTCGGCCCGTCGCGCCGGCTCCGGCACCGTGGAGAGATGCAGCCCGATGTTCAGGGCGACCGCCGCGATCGCGCAGCGGTCGGAGAGGAGGTGGCGGAGACACTCCGCTTCCTCGGCGGGTCCGCCCGCTGGCGTGAGCTCAGGGTCGTGCACCCGCGTCGGGACATCCGAGTCGCCCTGGAGGCCGGGCTGGTGGAACGAGCCGCCCGCGGCCGCTATGTCGTGACGACGGCATCCGAACAGCGACGACGCGCCGCGGCAGCGGTGGCGACGCTCTCGCATCTGAGCGCCGCCGTGGCCCACGGCTGGAAGGTCAAGACCGTGCCGGAGGCCGCGTGGGTGACGGTGAGGCGGAAGAGGCACCTCCGCCGGGAGGACCGGAAGGGGCTCCTCGTGCACTGGGCCGACCTTCCCGACGCCGTCGTCGCACGCGGTGTCACGCCTCCGCTGCGCACCGTCCTCGACTGCGCGCGGGTGCTGGCGTTCGACGAGGCCCTGGCGGTGGCGGACTCAGCGCTCCGCAGTGGCGCGGTGACGGCTGAGGAGCTGCGATCGGCGTCCGCACGACTGCGGGGCACGGGCTCACGGGCAGCCCGCCTCGTCGCGCAGTACGCCGACCATCGAGCAGCCAACCCCTTCGAGTCGGTGCTGCGTGCCCTCGCCCTGCTCGAGGGGTTCACCCTCACCCCACAGCTCCAGATCACCGAGCCGGGCCTCTATGCCGTCGTGGACCTCGGCAGCGAGGACCTGATGCTGGCGGTCGAGGCCGACGGGTTCGAGCACCACGGCACCCGCCGGGCCATGCGCAAGGACTGCCGCCGGCACACCGAGCTGGCCGTGTTCGGGTGGTCCACCCTGAGGTTTCCCTTCGAGGACGTCATGTTCCAGCCCGCGTGGACCCGATGGGCGCTGCGGTCGTGGCGTGTGGTCCGGGACGGTGGTGTCCCCGATGCCCCACCCCTCCGGATGCCGGGACACCGACCCTGGGCGGGGGGTGAGCACAGCAACAGGCAGTGACACCGACAGAGGCGGCAGCCGCGCACGTCGCAACCAGCCGGGCCGGTGGCATGCGCCTGCACTGCCTGTCGGCCGGACCGCCCGCTGGCACGGGCGAGAGGCGGACGCCCCAGGGCCGGCTCAGGGGAGCACGGTCCGCAGGACGAGGGCGCCGTCCGGGGTCTCCACGAGCTGCGGAAGGATCCGCGCCACCCTCGGGCGGTCGGCGAGGAACGTGGTCGCGT
>JAQSWG010000089.1 GCA_029266735.1 Ornithinibacter sp. | reverse complement strand
CGCCGTGTCGAAGCAGGCGGGCCAGCTCGTGCACGTCTCGAACTTCTTCACCTCGGTGCCGCAGGTCGAGCTCGCCGAGCGGCTCCTGGCGCTCGCCGCGGCGCCGGCGGGGTCCGCCGTGTTCTTCTGCAACTCCGGTGCCGAGGCGGTCGAGGCGGGGATCAAGCTCGCCCGCCGTACCGGCCGGACCGGGATCGTCGCCGCCGAGGGAGCCTTCCACGGCCGGACCACGGGGGCCCTCGCGCTGACCCACAAGCCGGCCTACCGCGAGCCGTTCGAGCCCCTCATTCCCGGTGTCACGCACGTGCCGTGGGGAGACGTGAGCGCCCTCCGGGCGGCCGTGACGGAGGAGACCTCCGCCGTGGTCCTGGAGCCCCTCCAGGGTGAGGCCGGGGTGCGCCCGGGGGACCCGGCATACCTGCAGGTCGCCCGTGAGGTGACCGCTGCAGCCGGCGCGCTGCTCGTGCTCGACGAGGTGCAGACCGGCGTCGGCCGGACCGGCTCATGGTTCGCGTTCCAGCAGGCGGGGGTCGTTCCCGACGCGGTCACCCTCGCCAAGGGGCTGGGCGGCGGGGTGCCGATCGGGGCCCTCATCACCTTCGGCCGGCAGGTCAGCACGCTGCTCGCGCAGGGACAGCACGGCTCGACGTTCGGCGGCAACCCGCTCGCCTGCGCGGCTGGCCTCGCGGTGCTCGACACGATCGACGCGGAGGGGCTCCTCGAGCATGCCCGCAAGGCGGGTGAGCACCTCGAGCGACGCGTCCTCGACCTCGCGCACCCCCAGATCACCGGCGTCCGGGGGGCGGGCCTCCTGCGGGCGATCACCCTCGCCGGTGACCACTCCGGCGCCGTCGTGGCCCTCGCCCGGGATGCCGGCTTCCTCGTCAACGCGGTCGCCCCGGATGCCGTCCGGCTGGCGCCGCCGCTCGTGGTGACGACCGAACAGCTGGACCTCTTCGTCGACGCGCTGCCCGGCCTGCTCGACGCGGCCACGACCCCGGAGGACCTGTCATGACGCTGCGCCACCTCCTCGCCGACGACGACCTGTCACCGGTCGACCAGCGGGCGGTCCTGGAGCGTGCCCTGGCCCTCAAAGCCGACCCGTTCTCCGACCGGTGTCTGGAGGGGCCCCGGACCGTGTCGATCCTCTTCGACAAGCCGACCCTGCGCACCCAGGTGTCGTTCGTCGGGGCGGTCGCGCAGCTCGGCGGCTTCCCGATGGTCGTCGACGGGCGGCTCGCCGGCGTGGGGGAGAGGGAGTCCGTCGCCGACGTCGCCCGAGTGCTCGGGCCGCAGTCCGCCGCCGTCGTGTGGCGCACCTACGGTCAGGACCGGTTGGAGGAGATGGCCACGCACGCCGGGGTGCCGGTCGTCAACGCCCTCACCGACGACTACCACCCGTGCCAGGTCCTCGCCGACCTCCTCACCGTGCTCGAGCACCGGGGCACGACCGAAGGCCTCGCGCTCGCCTACGTCGGCGACGGCGCGAACAACATGGCGCACTCCTACCTCCTCGGCTGCGCGACGGCAGGCATGCACGTCCGGATCGGCACCCCGACCTCGCACCAGCCCCGACCGGACATCCTCGCGCGGGCCGAGCGGATCGCGGCCCGGCAGGGCGGGTCGGTCGCCGTGACCGACGACCCGGTTGCGGCCGTGACCGGTGTCGACGTGGTCGCGACCGACACCTGGGTGTCCATGGGTCAGGAGTCGGAGAGCGGCACCCGCAGGGGCGCCAGCAGCCCCTTCGAGCCCTTCCGGGTCACCGAGGAGCTCATGGCGCACGCCGGCGACGACGCCGCCTTCCTCCACTGCCTCCCCGCCTACCGTGGTCACGAGGTGGAGGCGTCCGTCATCGACGGCCCACGCTCGCTGGTCTGGCATGAGTCCGAGAACCGGCTCCACGCCCAGAAGGCCCTCTTGTCCTGGCTCCTCGAGCAGCACCGGATGGGTGACCGATGACCGTCTCCACGTCGCGCGCCGCGCGCCAGCAGCGGATCGTCGAGATCCTCGCCTCCACGGCCGTCCGCTCGCAGACCGAGCTCCTCGACCACCTCGCCGCGGACGGGATCGAGGTGACCCAGGCGACGCTCTCGCGAGACCTCGTCGACGTGGGCGCGGAGCGCGTGCGCGTGGGCAAGAGCCTCGTGTATGCCGTGCCCGGCGAGGGCGGGGACCGCACGGTCCGCGCGGCACCACACGGCGAGGAGAGGGCGACCCGTCTCCAGTCGCGATGCCATGAGCTCCTCGTCTCGGCCGAGCAGTCGGGGAACCTCGTCATCCTGCGGACCCCGCCGGGTGCCGCGAGCTTCCTCGCATCGGCTCTCGACCACGCCGTCCTCGAGGGAGTGCTCGGCACCATCGCCGGGGACGACACGATCATGGTGGTGACGTCCGGCGCCGACCGCAGCCAGGACATCGTGGACCGGCTCATGTCCTACACACGGCGGGAGCCATCGTGACGCAGCCCACCGGTTCGATGCCGGCACCCCACGCCACCTCCGAGCCCGCGTCCGGCGGGGCGGGGAAGGCGCTGTGGGGTGGTCGGTTCACCGGCGGCCCGTCCGATGCGCTCGCGGCGCTGTCCAGGTCCACCCACGTCGACTGGCGGCTCGCCGTCCACGACCTCGCGGGCTCGCGCGCCCACGCCCGGGTGCTCCATGCGGCGGGTCTCCTCGACGACGCCACGCTCGACGCCATGCTGGAGGCCCTCGAGCGCCTGCGGCTCGACGTGGAGTCGGGGGCGTTCCGACCCACAGAGGAGGACGAGGACGTCCACACGGCTCTCGAGCGCGGGCTCGTCGAGCGTGCCGGTGCGGACGTCGGCGGGCGACTGCGCGCCGGTCGCTCTCGCAACGACCAGATCGCGACGCTGTTCCGGATGTACCTCCGGGAGCACGCGCGCGTCGTCGCTGGACACGTGCTGGACGTCGTCGACGCCCTCGTCGAGCAGTCGACGCGCCACCTGGGCGCCGCCATGCCCGGGCGCACCCATCTCCAGCACGCCCAGCCCGTGTTGCTCTCGCACCACCTCCTCGCGCACGCGTGGGCACTGCTCCGGGACGTCGAACGGCTGCGGGACTGGGACGTGCGCGCCGCTGTATCCCCCTACGGCTCCGGCGCACTGGCAGGTTCGTCCCTCGGCCTCGACCCGGAGGCCGTCGCCGCCGACCTCGGGTTCGACACCTCCGTCGAGAACTCCATCGACGGAACGGCGTCGCGGGACGTCGCCGCTGAGTTCTCGTTCGTCGCGGCCATGACCGCGGTCGACATCTCACGGCTCGCCGAAGAGGTGGTCCTGTGGGTCACCACGGAGTTCTCCTTCGTGACCCTCGACGACGCCTACGCAACGGGGTCGAGCATCATGCCGCAGAAGAAGAACCCGGACGTCGCCGAGCTCGCACGGGGCAAGGCGGGTCGGCTCGTGGGAGACCTCGCCGGCCTCCTCACCACGCTGAAGTCCCTGCCACTCGCGTACAACCGCGACCTCCAGGAGGACAAGGAGCCGGTCTTCGACGCCGTCGACACCCTCGAGGTGCTCCTGCCGGCCTTCGCTGGGATGGTGGCGACGCTGGTCTTCGACACCGCCCGGCTGGCGTCGCTCGCCCCGAAGGGGTTCTCCCTCGCCACCGACGTGGCCGAGTGGCTCGTCCGTGAGGGGGTGCCCTTCCGGGAGGCGCACGAGGTGGCCGGCGCCTGCGTGCGGCTGTGCGAGGGCCGCGGGATCGACCTCTGGGACCTCACCGACGAGGACCTCGCACGCGTCAGCCCACACCTCACGCCCGACGTGCGCCAGGTGCTCTCCGTGGAGGGATCCGTGGCCTCACGCTCGGCCAAGGGCGGCACGGCCCCGGTCCGGGTCGCGGAGCAGCTCGAGCGCGCCGTCGCGACCCTCGCCGACCACCGCGCGTGGGCAGGTGTGCAGCCGCAGGTGCGCTGACGGCGCGGACGGCCTGGGCGGGAGCCGATCAGCTGCGAGGCCGCCAGGCGGTCGTCACGGCATCCAAGGCCTCCACCTCGTCCGCGGACAGGTGCACCGTGAGGGCCTCGGCGTTCGCCGTGGCCTGGCGGGCGTTCTTGGCACCGGGAATGGGCAGCACCGACTCGTTCGCCATCAGCCAGGCCAAGGCGACCGGAGTCGGTTCGACGCCGTGTCGAGCACCGATCTCCCGGAGGAGAGCCACGACGGCGCCGACCGACTCGGTGTTGCTCCGGCGGAAGTAGGGCATGAAGCGGCGAAGTCCTCGGGGCCGTGGACCGCTCAGGTACCTGCCGGTCAGCGCGCCACTGGCCAGCGGCTGGTAGGCGATCAGCGTGATCCCGAGCTCGCGGCAGGCGTCGAGGACGCCATCGGTCTCCGGGTCACGGTGCAGGAGCGAGTACTGCACCTGGTTGGACGCCAGGGGGACGCCACGATCGGCCAGTGCGCCATGAGCCAGCCGCATCTGCTCTGCCGAGTAGTTGCTGACACCCACGGCGGTCACCTTGCCGGCGGAGACGGCATCCGCCATGAGGCCCATCAGCCTGGTGATGTCGACCCGCCGGGACGGGTAGTGGTGCTGGTACAGGTCGACCCGGTCGCGTCCGAGACGCGCGAGGCTGGCCTCCAGCGCACGGGGCAGGTCCTCCGTGCGGCCGCGCGGCCCGGCGGGGAACTTGGTGGCCAGCACGGCGCGGCTTCCTCGAGCCAGCTCGCCGAGACGACGTTCCGAGGCGCCGTTGCTGTACATGGCAGCGGTGTCGAAGAGTGTGGCGCCGCGGGTCAGGCTCACGGCGAAGGCTCCGGCCTCCTCATCGGCTCCGTCGGCTCCGCCGTACGACAGCTTCGCCGGGGTGAACCGGGCGAGCCCCGAGGGTGCGCCCCAGGTCATGGTGCCCACCCCAAGCCTGGCCACCCGGAGCGCGCTGCGACCGAGCGGTCGAGTGTCGTCCATCGTCACCACACCCCGTCCCGGTGCCGCACGTCACGCCATGGGCGCGACATCCTCGTGCTCGATGGAGCGTAACCCCGTGGCACGCCCCTGGCTGCACACTGGTGCTCGTGCGACCTGACACCCCGCTCCCGCAGGAGTTCTTCGCCCGCGACGTCCTCGCGGTCGCCCGTGACCTCCTCGGCTGCAGGCTCACCCACGCCGATGTCACCGTCCGGCTCACCGAGGTCGAGGCGTATGCCGGTGAGGCCGACCCCGGGTCGCACGCCTTCGGGGGCCGCACCCCGCGGACGGCGGTGATGTTCGGGCCGCCCGGGCACCTGTACGTCTACTTCACGTACGGCATGCACTTCTGCGCCAACGTCGTCACCGGCCACCACGGCGCCGCATCCGCCGTCCTCCTGCGCGCCGGCGAGGTCGTCCACGGGCACGAGGTGGCCTCCGCACGTCGCCCGGGTGTGCGCGAGCGGGACTGGGCCCGCGGTCCGGCGCGGCTCGCCACGACGCTCGCCTTCTCCCGCCCCCAGAACGGTCTCTCCCTCGTCGACGGGGCGTCCGCAGCCCACGTCCGACCACCCGACGGGCCGGTCGACGAGGACCGCGTGCGCACGGGGCCGCGGGTGGGGGTGAGCGGCGCCGGGGGAGAAGGGGAGGTCTTCCCGTGGCGGTTCTGGCTCGACGGCGAACCGACCGTCAGCGCGTACCGACCCGCGAAGCCGCGGAACCGGCGTCCGGCCACGCGCGTCACAGCCCCATGAGATTGCTCTCGTCCACGGTGCTGGGTGCTGCCTCCATGCTCCTCGTGGCGTGCGGCACGGCCGCCAGCCCCGCAGGAAGCGGACCCGCTCAGACATCCAGCGTCGCGCCCCCGCCGCCGTCCACGATCCCGGCGGCCACCGGACCGGTCACCGGGGTGGGCATGGTGATCGACGTGGCAGGGTCTCCGGAGCTGTGCCTGGGCCCGGTCATGGAGTCGTTCCCGCCGCAGTGCGACGGCGTCCCGCTCGGTGGGTGGGACTGGACCACGGCCGGCATCCAGGAGGAGGCCCCCGCCGGAACGAACCGGCCGACGCGCTGGGGGACCTACGCCGTCACGGGCCCCTTCGACGGCTCGACGATGACGGTGTCGAGCAGCGTCCCGCTGGCCCTCTACGACCCCGCCGCGCCGCCGACGCCGGAACCCGTCACACCACCACAGCTCACGGTCGAGGAGTGGGCCGGCGTCGAGGCCGGGGTCCGGCGCCTCCCCGGACTGCTGACCAGCATGCGCGAAGGTGACGTGGGTCCGGTCCTCGCCGACGTCGTGCACGACGACGGAACTCTCCAGGGCTGGGCCGACACCACGTTCGGGGCCGGCGCCGTCCGGGTCACCTCGATGCTGAGCTGACCGCAGCACGCGGGGATCTGGTCCGAGCGGCCACGACACCCTCGGCGCCTGCCGTCGCCGCAGGCGGTGACCACGGGCGACGCGGCGCGTGGCACGCTGTGCCGGGCGCACGGCACACGGTCGGGCGCGGACGGCCGAAGGGACGACCAGTGGGCGACATCCTCGACGAGCTGCAGTGGCGAGGACTCGTGGCGCAGACGACCGACGAGGACGCCTTGCGCCGGGCGCTCGAGGACGGACCGATCACGGCGTACTGCGGCTTCGACCCCACCGCCCCATCGCTCCACTTCGGCAACCTCGTCCAGCTGGTCGTGCTGCGCCACCTGCAGCGGGCAGGGCACCGCGTCATCTGCCTCGTCGGCGGGTCGACCGGCCTCATCGGGGACCCGCGGCCGACGGCCGAGCGGGTGCTGAAGACCAAGGAGCAGACCGCGGAGTGGGTGGCGAACATCCGGCGCCAGGTCGAGCCGTTCCTCGCGTCCGCAGGCGACAACCCCGCCGTGTTCGTCGACAACCTCGACTGGACGGCGCCGATGTCGGCCCTGGACTTCCTGCGTGACGTCGGCAAGCACTTCCGGGTCAACCAGATGGTGCGGAAGGAGGCCATCGCGGCGAGGCTCAACAGCGACGAGGGCATCTCCTACACGGAGTTCAGCTACCAGCTGCTCCAGGCCCTGGACTACCTCCAGCTGTACCGCGACTACGGCTGCACGCTGCAGACGGGTGGCAACGACCAGTGGGGCAACCTGACGGCGGGGGCCGACCTCATCCACCGGGTCGAAGGCGAGTCGGTGCACCTGCTGACGACCCCGTTGCTCACCGACAGCTCGGGCGAGAAGTTCGGCAAGAGCGAGGGCAACGCGATCTGGCTGTCGCCCCAGATGACGAGCCCCTACGCCTTCTACCAGTACTTGCTCAACGTCGAGGACGCGTCGGTGGTGACCCTGCTCAAGGTCTTCACCGACCGCACGCGCGAGGAAGTGGCCGAGCTGGAGCGCCAGGTCGTGCAGGAGCCGTTCCGGCGCGCAGCGCAGCGGACGCTGGCCGCCGACGTCACCACCCTGGTCCACGGTGCCGAGGCCACCGCCGCCGTGCAGGCGGCGTCGGAGGCCCTCTTCGGCCGCGGAGACGTGCGCTCGCTCGACGCCCGGACCTTGCGGGATGCCACCGCCGAGCTGCCCGGCGGGCCCGTGGAGGTGGGCATGTCGGTCGTCGACGCGCTCGTGGCGGTGGGTCTCGTCGACTCGCGCAACGCGGCCCGGCGGGCGATCGGTGAGGGCGGCGCCTCGGTCAACGGAGAGAAGGTCCTCGACGACGCTCGCGTCCTCGGTCCGGACGACCTGCTGCACGGTGAGGTCGTCGTGCTGAGGCGGGGCCGCAAGGCGCTCGCCGCGGGGCGGGTGGCCCGCGACCCCTGATCGCCACGGCACCGAGGTGGTCGGAATACTGATACGGCTGCGGCGGTTGATCCCCCCGGCGACGGGGACCGCTCGTCGGGACGACGGATTTGTGTCAGCCCGAACGGCTCGTCTACTGTTGCCGACGTCAGCCCGAGAGGGAGGAACGGACGCCAAGCGGCCGGGTGCGAGCCCGGTCCCAAGCAGGCCGGTCCCGCGAGCTGAACAACACCCACCACATCACGACCTGAGGACCACCTGTGGCCCTCCGGACGGGGTGGAGCGTGCATCCCCCAGGGTGCTACAGTGGGAGACCCGCAGAGATCCAAGCGCGATCACATGCCGGCCGCTCAGCGAGCGGTCTGGGATTTGACGCCCAAGCAAGGACGCGGGTAAGTTCGAACAGTTGCCTCACCGGAACTGCGAGAGCGACAACAGGAAGCCCCGACGACGAGCTCGCTGAGCGAGGCGTTGGTGCGCGTCCGAACCTTGAGAACTCAACAGCGTGTCAAAAATCGATGCCAATTACCTCGTCACGTCGTGACGCGGACCGGCCACACGGCCGGCGAGCTGCATGACGGACGAATTTCCTTTGGTTGACAACGAACAACAGCGAGAGCTGGTTGTTCGTGCTCAGCCAGTGAAACAACCCTCCAAGGGTAACGATTTCTCGGTTCGCCGAGAGTCACACATCAACGGAGAGTTTGATCCTGGCTCAGGACGAACGCTGGCGGCGTGCTTAACACATGCAAGTCGAACGGTGACCTCGAGAGCTTGCTCTCGGGTGATCAGTGGCGAACGGGTGAGTAACACGTGAGTAACCTGCCCCAGACTCTGGAATAACCCCGGGAAACCGGAGCTAATACCGGATACGAGACGGAGAGGCATCTCTACCGTCTGGAAAGTTTTTCGGTCTGGGATGGACTCGCGGCCTATCAGCTAGTTGGTGAGGTAACGGCTCACCAAGGCGACGACGGGTAGCCGGCCTGAGAGGGCGACCGGCCACACTGGGACTGAGACACGGCCCAGACTCCTACGGGA
>JAQSWG010000158.1 GCA_029266735.1 Ornithinibacter sp. | reverse complement strand
GTCAGGAGCACCCCTGGCCGTGTGCGACGATGAACGGCATGCGAGTTGACCATGTCGTCTACGCGGCAGAGCATGACGGTCTGCGGGCCACGGCTCAGCGCCTCGCCGAGCAGATCGGTGTGCAACCGGTCGACGGGGGAGTGCACCCGCGCTTCGGGACACGCAACATCATCCTTCCGCTCGCTCACGAGCGGTACGTCGAGGTCGTCGAGGTGCTCGACCACCCGGCCAGCGACAAGGCGCCCTTCGGTCAGGTCGTCCGCGCCCGGTCCGAGTGTGGGGGTGGCTGGCTCGGCTGGGTGGTCCAGGTCGACGACATCACCGAGCAGGAGAAGCGACTCGGTCGGGAGTCCGTCATCGGGAACCGACACCGGCCGGACGGGGTCGAGCTCCGATGGAAGCAGCTCGGGGTCCGGGGCCTGCAGGCAGACCCGCAGCTGCCGTTCTTCGTCCAGTGGGAGCAGGGGGTGCCGCACCCCTCGGACGACGCGAACACCGAGGTGACCATCGACTCCCTCCAGATCGCCGGTGACCCCGAGCGGGTCCGCGAATGGCTCGGCCTGCCCGCGCACTCCACCTCCTCGGTCATCGACTTCGAGTTCGTCTGGCCGCACGGAACCCCCGGCCTCATGGCCGTCACCTTCGACACGGCCCGCGGCCCCGTGACGATCTGAGCTCAGCCGAGATGTTCTCGGACGAGCCGCTTCGGGGCTCGGCTCGCCCAGGCGTCGGTGATGACCTCGGCGAGCAACCCCTCGTCCAGCATCCTGAGGTCCCGCTCGCGCACGAGCACGTACTGGTAGCCGTCGAAGTGTGGGGTCGTGAACCAGGGGGGCCCGCTCTGGAGGATCGCCTCCTTGTCGTCCGGGCCCGGCACGACGATGGCGATGACGTCGGCCATCGGCTCGCCCGTGGGCTCCAGCGCGTCCCTGCGGGGCCCGCGCCACAGGAGGAACTTCTTGCCCCGCACCTCGTATGCCGGGTGGTCGGGGCTGCCCTCCCGCGTCACCTCGGGCAGGGCGAGCGCCAGGGCGTCGACGTCGTCGCGGGTGAGCGGGCGGGGCGGTCGCTGTGGCACGGTCACCGCACGTGGTCGACGAGCTCGGGTGCGAGCCCGACGTAGGTCGAGGGAGTCAGGGAGGCGAGCCGCTCCTCGACATCGGCCGGCAGGCCGAGGCCGTGCACGAACTCGACGAGGTGCTCGCGGTCGATGCGGCGGCCGCGGGTGAGCTCCTTGAGCCGTTCGTACGGCTCCTCCATCCCGGGGACACCGCGGGCACCCAGCGCCCGCATCGCCGACTGGATGGGCTCCCCCAGGACCTCCCAGTTGGCCTCGAGGTCCGCGGCCATCCGGTCGGGAACGACGTCGAGGCCTTCGAGCCCCCGGACGGCGTTGTCGATGGCCAGGACACTGTGGCCGAACGCGGTCCCGATGTTGCGCTGCATCGAGGAGTCCGTGAGGTCCCGCTGGAGGCGGCTCTGGACCAGCGTGGCGGCGAGGACGTCCAGCAGGGCGTTGCTGACCTCCAGGTTGGCCTCGGCGTTCTCGAACCGGATCGGGTTGACCTTGTGCGGCATGGTCGACGAGCCGACGCTGCCGTGTCCACGGACCTGGGCGAAGTAGCCCATCGAGATGTACGTCCAGACGTCGGTGCACATGTTGTGGAGCACCCGGTTGAAGCGTGCGACGTCGGCGTACAGCTCGGACTGCCAGTCGTGGCTCTCGATCTGCGTCGTCAGGGGGTTCCACGAGAGCCCGAGGTGCTCGACGAAGTCGCGGCTCACCTGCTGCCAGTCCACGTCCGGCAGTGCCACCACGTGGGCGCCGTAGGTGCCGGTGGCCCCGTTGAACTTCCCGAGGAACTCGGCGTCCTCGATCCGCCGCAGCTGTCGCTGGAGGCGCCACGCGAGGACGGCCAGCTCCTTGCCCATCGTCGTCGGCGTCGCGGGCTGGCCATGGGTGTGGGCGAGCAGAGGAATGGCCCGCAGGTCCGACGCCAGCGACGCCAGTCGCTCGAAGAGGCCGGTCGCTCGCGGGAGCCACACCTCGTGCGCCGCGCCCTTGACCATCAGGGCGTACGAGAGGTTGTTGACGTCCTCGCTCGTGCAGCAGAAGTGCACGAGCTCGGTCAGCCCGGCGTCCTCGGGTGCCGGGGCGATGTCGCTGAGGCGCTGCTTGAGGAAGTACTCGACGGCCTTGACGTCGTGCTGGGTGACCCGCTCCTTCCCGGCCAGCTCCTCGACCTCGGCGGCGCCGAAGCTCCGGACGACCTCGCGCAGCGCCTCCTGCTCCCGCGCGCTGAGGTGGCGCACGCCCGGCACCACCTCGTGCTCGGTGAGGTGGATGAGCCACTCGACCTCGACGTGCAGGCGGGCGCGGTTGAGTGCCGGCTCCGACAGGTGGTCGACCAGGGGTGCGACGACACCGCGGTAGCGCCCGTCGAGCGGGCCCAGGGCGATCGGCGGGACCGCGTCGGCGAGAGAGGTGGAGGCGGCGAGGCTGGTCGCGTCGGCAGGGCTGGCCATGCGCCCATCCTCCCAGAGCAGGTCAGGCCTCGCTCCG
>JAQSWG010000088.1 GCA_029266735.1 Ornithinibacter sp. | reverse complement strand
GGCCGCTCGTATCCGCCGATTCGCCGAGTTTCGATCAGCGGGCCCCACAGTCGTTCGCCCGCGGCGGAAGCACGGACCGCCTCAAGCCCAGCCCGCACGAAACTCGCCTCCGACTGCCGCCGCATTCTCAGCTGATGAGGCCAGAAACGTCACGTGGTGCGCTTTACGGACGCGGCTGTCGATGCGACCATCGCGTTTTCCCAGTTCAGAGGGGTGGGCACCCCCGGTAAGCGGTCCTGCCGTCTACCCTGGCATCCCGGCCCGCATCCGCGACCGACAAGCGATGCGTTGTTGCACGTATGTTGCACGAAACCAGGTGTCGCGACCCCCTAGGCCTCTGACCTGCAGAGACTTCTGTCGGGCTGACAGGATTTGAACCTGCGACCCCTTGACCCCCAGTCAAGTGCGCTACCAAGCTGCGCCACAGCCCGTGGCTGCCCCACGCGGGAGCGACGAAACCCTATCCCATCGTCGACGAGCCGACCCAACCCCCACTGCGTGCCGACCTCGCCCACAGACGAGGCAAAGACGTGCGACGGCATCCGGCTGGGCTCACCGGTGCGTCTCGAATGGCTTCCTGGTCGTCGGGGCCCTGCGACAGGGGGGCCTTGGACCCTGGCTGACGACCGGATCGTCGAATGCCGTGGCGGGTGGTCAGGGGTCCACAGAGCTGCCCGCCGTCACCCGTGGTTGGACCCGCGACCGCGCAGACGGTATGGGTTCTTCAGGTCGTCGAGGGCTGCGGGCTCACCGAGGTCGACGGGCTGGTGGAGGGGCTGGAACCTCGCTCGCCGATGGCCTTCTCGGCGGCCGCGATCGTCGCCGCGTCGACGGTGCCGGTGACCTTCACCCCCAGGTCCTTCTGCACCTCCTCGAGTGCGTCGGTCAGAGCCTCGGTCCACTGCCCGTCGACGGGACCGTCCCAGTAGCCGGCGAACTTGAGTGTCTGTTGCACGGCAGCGGTCGACGCCGTCTGTTGCTGGGCCGCCGCGCCACCCTTGGCAGCGAGCTCGGAGCGCAGCGCCTTCTCGGTCGCCTTGTCGAGTGTTCCGGTCTGGGGCAGTCCGTTGGCCTTCTGCAGGGCTTCGACCGCCGCCACCGTCTTGGGGCCGTAGACGCCGTCGACATCCGCCGTGTAGTAGCCGGCGTCCGAGAGCGCCTGCTGAAGCGTCGTGGTGTACGAGCGCACGGCTTTCGCCGCCTCGTCCTGCTGCGCGTCCGTGAGGCACCCACTGTCGCCGATGAGCTGGAGCCAGGCCATCTCCAGAGCTACGGCTGCCGCGTTGAACTGCTCGGCTGCCTGCGCAAGGGGGGTCTGATCGGCGATCCCGTTCTGGGCGGCCGCCATCTCGGCCTCCGCCTCCTGCACCCGCGTGACACTCGCAGGAGTCTCCGTCGCGGACGGGCTGGCGGCCGAGGTCGACGAGCCCGCCGACGGCGTCGTGCCGGCTGCTGAGGCCTCAGCCGTCGCGAGCACCGCCCGGGCCTGGGCGAGTTCCTGCTCCGCCGTTGCTACGGCGTCGCGCGACAGCCCAACGTCCTCTGCGGCCTTCTGGGCGTCCTTTCCCGGCTGCGCGAGGTCGCTCCCGGCCTCCTTGACGTCACCGACCGTGGGTGCCGTCGCGTTGAGGACGTCGCCGTAGCGATCGATGGCGATGACGTAGTCGGTGCTCGCCGTGCAGAACTCTGCTGCCGCTGCCGTCGCGGCGTCCTCGGCCTCCGTCAGGGCCTCTTCCTTGGCGGTGACGCTGGCCTGCGCCGCCGCAAGTGAGGAGTCCCTACTCTCCCCGCTGCACCCCGTGAGAACCACGAGGACGCCCGCCACGACGGCGACGGCCAGGGTGTGACCTGTCGGGCGAAGGTACCCGGGGTGAGGATGTCGGCGCCGACGGTCGAGCCACCGCCGAGAGACGCTCCGCAGACGAATGCGCTGCCGGCCCCCCGGGTCGGTCATTCCTTCTCGGCCTCCTTGGCGAGGGCCTTGATGTCCTTGGCGACGACGTCGTCGAGCGCCGACTCGACGACGGCATCCGCCCGCTCCAGCGCTCGGCGGATCTCGAGGACGGCCGGGTCGGAGACGATGGCGACGATGCCGGAGTGGCCCGGCGTGATGGCGTGCTCGAGCTGATGGGTGAGCTCGATGCGGTGGTGGAGCTGACGGGCCTTGCCCAGCGCCGCGCCTCCAGCGCCCAGGGCAGCGGCGCTGCCGAGGAGCGAGGGCGGGAACAACAGGCCGAGTGTGGCCCCGCCGACCAGACCCCAGGTGAGGCCCCGCTTGGTCGAGTGGTCGGTCGCCTTCTGCACCACCAGGTCGCCGTCGGTCTCGCGCTTGACGACGATGACGCCGTCGATGGCGACGTGGCGTCCGTCCTCGACGGACTTCAGCGCCTCGTAGGCCTCCCATGCGGTGTCCGTGTCGGCGAAGTCGGCGACGAACAGCGTGGTGGCTCCGTCGGTCAGGGCTGCTGCGACGACGTCCGGGGTGTCCTGCGGGGTGTCTGTCATTGGTCGTTCCTCTCGGTTCTGGGTCGGATGCCCGGGGGCGGGAAAGCGGTGGTGCTCGCACGTCACGCGGTGGCCACGTCGGCGAACCGCTGCACGAGAGCGCCCGGGGCACCAGCGCGAGCCCGCTCCAGGGGCGATCGCCCGATGGATTCCTCTCGTCGCGTCCTGCCATCCTCCTGCGGCGGTGACACCGGTTCATCACCCCCGAGGGGTGAAGTCCAGTCCGCAGTCGTCGATGTCTCCGTACCGGCGACCGCAGCGATCGCTGCGCTGTCCAGCCACCGTGAGGGCATCGTGCATGCCGGATGTTGTTCCCCGGCCCGCACGACTGGCCGTCACGGGGATGGCGCCGGCATACGAACATGCGGGAGAGTGCGGACCCATGACGCAGTGGCGGCCTCCGATGCCGACGTCCCGGCAGGACGTCTGGAAGCGTGGACTGTTGGTGCTGTGCCGGATCTTGCTGTGGGTGTCGGTGCTCTTCGGGGCGTACTTCCTGATCCCCGCACGGACCTCCTCCGAGGGCTCCGGCATCCCGTGGCTGATCCTCCAGCTGGCCGTGTTCGGAGTGGTGGTCGGCGTCCAGGTGCCAGCCATCATCGGGGCGAAGCACCCGATCCTGCGAGCAGTGGAGTCCCTGGCGGTTCTCGTGCCGGTGTACCTGCTGATCTTCGCCCGGATCTACATGGCGAACTCGCTCAGCGACCCGGCGGGCTTCTCCCGGACGCTCGACCACACGACGGCGCTGTACTTCACGGTCACCATCTTCGCCACCGTCGGCTTCGGAGACATCGTCGCGCAGAGCAACAGCATGAGGCTGCTGGTGACGCTCCAGATGCTGCTCAACCTCGTGGTGCTGGGACTGGGGATCAGACTGCTGACCGCCGCGGCGCGACGCGGGGTCGCCCGACGAGGGGGCCAGATCGACCTCGGCGAGCGGGACCGGCCCCTCGACTGAACGGGCACGGTGGGTGTGCGACCACGTCGCCACCGCGGTCGTCGGGCAGCAATCTCGTCGTCTCCGACTGCCAACCGGTGTTCCCCTGGCTGGGAGTGCCGTGAACGGCCGGGACCGCGGTCGATCCGTCGACCATGCTCACCGACAATCGCCCCGATCGGGTGAAGGCCGCGGCGGCGCGCACCCTTAGCGTCGGGTGGAACGGACCCTCCGGGGCCGGTGAGGGAGGATGCCGGATGAGTGACGTGGCGCAGGTGACCAACCGGGTGGGCGGCGTGCTCGCGGCCACCTGCATCTCGACGCTGGTGGTGAACGCGAACACCTCGGCGGTCAGCATCCTGCTTCCGGCGATCTCCGAGGACACCGGGATGTCGGTCACGACGCTGCAGTGGGCGGTCACCGGCTATTCGCTGGTCGGCGCCGCGGTCATCGTGACGTCGGGCTCGCTGGGGGACGTCTTCGGCCGCAAGCGGATCTTCCAGCTCGGCCTCCTGCTGTTCGTCGCGTCGTGCATCCTCATCGCTCTCGCGGAGTCCGGCGGCGTCGTCATCGCCGGACGCGTCATCCAGGGGGCAGCCGGGGCCACGATCCTCGCGTGCGGGCTGAGCCTGCTGTCGGTCGCGAACAAGGGCGAGGCGCAGCTGCGAGCGGTGTCGCTGTGGGGCGCGGCAGCGGCAGTCGGTGCGGCGGCCGGCCCGTTGGTGGGTGGCGTGCTCGTCGATGTCACCGGGTGGCAGGGGCTGTTCTGGATCGACGCCGTTGTGGCAGTGGGGTGCATGGTGCTGACGGCGGCGACCGTGGGAGAGTCCCGCGACCCGGACCGGCCACGGTCCATCGACTACGCCGGCACGGTGCTCATCGCGCTGACGTTGACACCACTCATCCTCGCGGTCACCAAGAGCAGCGACTGGGGCTGGTTCTCGGTGGCCACCCTCGGCTGCCTTGCCGTCTCGGTCGGCGCCGGGTTCGCGTTCATCGCCGTCGAAGGACGAGTCGCCGTGCCGCTGCTCGATCTCGCGCTGCTCCGCAACAGGGTGTTGGTCGGCTCGACCATCGCGATCCTCATCGGCGCCGGCACCATCAACGGGCTGATGTACCTGCTGAGCCTGTACTTCCAGGATCCCGCCGCTCTGGACTTCAGTCCCCTCCAGGCGGGGCTTGCCACACTGCCCGCCACTGTCGGGCTGGTGCTCGTGGCGCCCCTGGTGCCGAAGCTGGCGGCGAGGTTCGGCGGCCGACAGACGATCGGTGCCGGGTTCGCCCTCACGACCATCGGGTTCGTCATCGTGGGCTTCGTCGACGACTCGTGGCGGTACGGCGCGTTCCTGCTGCCGCTGGTCGCCATCGCCGTCGGCATGGGCCTGTCGAACGGCCCGGCCTCGTCGGCGGCAACCGCGTCGGTGCCCGAGAACCAGGTCGGCGGAGCGTCCGGGGTCTCGAACATGGCGCGGTACGTCGGCGCGGCGGTGGCCACTGCCCTGGCCGCCACGATCTTCGGCAGTGTGACCGCCAACCAGGCGACCGACGGCGCGTCGCAGTCCGTGGCGCTGGCCACCGGCCTGGCCGCAGCGTCGTGGATGATGGCCGTGTTCAGCTTCCTCGGAGTCCTCATGGCCTTCGTGATGGCCCGGCACCGCACGCCCACGGGCACGCTGAACGACGCGGCGGCCGCGGCGGCCGCCCACACCCACACGTTGCCGACCTCTGCGACGGCCGGGTCAGGGAGCTCCCGATGAGCACGGGCGGACCGCAGGCCCGAGTCCCGTTCACCAGCGAGGACTACGCGGCGCGGATGCGCCGCGCCGTGGCTGACGCCACCCGGGCGGGTCTCGATGGGCTCCTCGTCATGCCGGGACCGGAGCTGGTGTGGCTCACCGGCTACCGGCCGACGGCGATCACCGAGCGGCTCACCGTCCTCGTGCTCACGCCCGACCGCGAGCCGACGCTGTTGGTGCCGACCCTGGAGCGTCCGGATGCCGAGGCGGCGGTCGGCGCTCCCGGCCTGGACATCGTTGACTGGGCTGACGGCGAGGACCCGTTCGCGAGGGCCGCTGCCCTCGTCCGGGCGGGGGCGACCATGGGGATCTCCGACTCGGCCTGGGCGATGCACCTGATCGGTGTGCAGGACGCGGTGCCGGGCAGCTCCTACCGGTCCTTGACCCAGAGCCTGCCGATGCTCCGGGCCGTCAAGGACGCCGCCGAGCTGGCGCGGCTGGAGGCGGCGGGCGCCGCCGCGGACGCGACCTACGAACAGATCCTGGGGGTCCGGTTCGCCGGCCGGAAGGAGACAGACGTCGCCGCCGACCTGGCACGGATGCTGCGGGAGTTCGGCCATGAGCAGGTCGACTTCACGGTGGTCGGCTCCGGGCCCAACGGCGCCGATCCGCACCACGAGGCGGGCCACCGCACCATCGAGGTCGGCGACGCGATCGTCCTCGACTTCGGTGGGCTCTTGGACGGCTACGGCTCCGACACCAGCCGCACGGTGTGCGTCGGGGAGCCGTCCGCGGAGATCCGCCAGGTGCACGAGGTCGTCCGGCTGGCACAGCAGGCAGGCGTCGAGGCCGTTCGACCGGGCGTCGCCTGCCAGGAGATCGACCGGGCGGCCCGCGCGGTCATCACGGACGCGGGGTACGGGGAGCGGTTCATCCACCGAACCGGCCACGGCATCGGCACCACCACCCATGAACCGCCGTACATGATCGAGGGCGAGGAACAGCCCCTGGTTCCAGGGATGTGCTTCTCCGTCGAGCCCGGCATCTACCTGCCGGGGCGGTTCGGGGTCCGCATCGAGGACATCGTCACGGTCACCGAGTCCGGGGGGCAGCGGTTCAACAACACCTCCCGCGACCTCCACGTCGTCGAGTAGGCACAACGTCACCCTCGGAGGGTGAAGGTCACCCTCGGAGGGTGAAGGTCACCCCCGGAGGGTGAAGCCGCGGCGGTCCTCGATTCCTACGCTGGGCGCCGCGAATGGAATACCCAATCGAGTGGCCTGGAGGTCCGAATGGCAACACACGGGTTCGCCCGATGAGCGCCGCCGACGTACCGGCCGGCGCTGCCGACTCCGTTCCCGCCGCACGAAGTCGCGCGGCAAGCACCCAGTGGATCTCCTGGGTCGCCCTCGCGATGATGACGACGAGCTCGGTTGCCAGCCTGCGGGCGGCGCCGACCATGGCGGTCTACGGCCTCGCCTGCGTGTTCCTCTACCTCCTGCCCGCGGTGGTCTTCCTGCTGCCGACCTCGCTGGTCTCTGCGGAGCTGGCGTCGGGGTGGGAGGGCGGCATCTACAAGTGGGTGTCGGAGGGCATCTCCAAGCCGATGGGCTTCCTCGCGGTGTGGTGCCAGTTCGCGATGACGATCTTCTACTATCCGAGCCTGTTGGGGTTCGTGGCGAGCACGCTCGCCTACGTGTTCAACCCCGAGCTGGCCAGCAGCGGTGTCTGGACCGCAGCGGTCATCATCGTCGTCTACTGGTCCGGGGTCTGGGTCTCCTCACGAGGGACCAAGGGCGTGGCAGGCCTCGCCAGCGGGGGTCTCATCATCGGCACCCTCATCCCGGGCGTGGT
The DNA here is from genome assembly GCA_029266735.1 of Ornithinibacter sp. Taxonomy (GTDB): domain Bacteria; phylum Actinomycetota; class Actinomycetes; order Actinomycetales; family Dermatophilaceae; genus Fodinibacter. Next base: position 15,480 of record JAQSWG010000088.1, on the reverse strand, counting down.
CCTGGTCCTGCTCGGCGTGGTGTTCCTCGGGCAGGGTAACGAGTCCGCAGCACCGATGACCGCGGACAACCTCCTGCCGGCCTGGGCCGGTCTCTCGAGCCTGGTGCTCATCGTCAACAACTTCCTCTCCTACTCCGGCATGGAGATGAACGCCGTTCACGTGTCCTCGCTGAGGAATCCACCCAAGGAGTTCCCGGGCGTGATGCAGGCCTTCGACGCCGTGTTCGCCAACTTCGGCTGGCAGTGGCTGACGCCGATCGTCGGAATCATGCTGGTCACGGCCTCCCTCGGCGGCATGCTCACCTGGCTGGCCGGACCGTCCAAGGGCCTCCTGCTGATCTCCCGCCAGGAGGGGTACCTGCCGCCCTTCCTGCAGCGGCTCAACAAGAACGGTGTCCAGCAGAACATCCTCGTCGTCCAGGGCCTGGTGACCACCGTCATCGGGCTCGCCTACGCGTTGATCCCCGACGTGTCCAGCGCCTACTGGGTCTTCTCGGTCATCACGACGCAGGTCTACCTCATCATGTACCTGCTGATGTTCGTCGCTGCGATACAGCTGCGGCGCAAGCATCCGGACCACGCGCGTGGATACCGAGCGCCGATGCTGGTCGGCTTGTGCGGCGTCGGCTTCGCCGCGTCGCTGGCCGCCCTGCTCGTCGGGTTCATCCCCCCGTCGCAGTTCGCGTCAGGGAACGCCGGCCTCTACTTCCTCATCGTCGGCGGCGGTGCCCTGGGCCTCGGTCTGCTCGTGCCCTACCTGTTCTACCGGTCCCGCAAGCCCTCATGGAAGCAGCCTGAGCCGGAAGTGGTGAACCCGTCATGACCGCACCGGTGGAGAACCAGCCCCCCCGCGAACGCTCGTGGATCTACGTGACGGCGTGCGTGCTTCTCGGCATCCTGCTGCTGGCTGCACTCCTTGCCTTCCGCGGAGCCCGGGAGACCGCGGAGGCGCAGGAGAAGGCCGACGAGCTGATCGCCGCGATCGAAGCCGCAGGTGCTACGGCCCCGGACCGGGACCGGATCGTCCGCGTCCTCGGCGACGACGGCGGCGCCACGTGTGACAACCCGAATGACGCCCTGAGCCGATCCACTCTCTTCTCGCTGCTCACGAACGGCGCGGCCGGACCGGGGATCAGGCCGGTCATCGCGGACAGCCGCGCTGTCCAGGGGCAGCTCCTCATCATCGAGGTCTACTGTCCCGAGGAGCTCGAGGAGTTCCAGCAGTTCGTGGACGACCTCAAGACAGACGACGTCGCGAGCGGCTAGGACATGGACCTGCGGCAGCGCATCGCCGACCTCATGCCGGTGGTTCGCGACGAGCTCACCGAGCTCGTCGCCCTGCGATCGGTGGCCGACCCACGCCAGTTCCCCGCCGAGGAGTGCGAGCGCACCGCGCAGTGGGTGGTCGACAGGTTCGCCGACGTCGGTTTCCGCGACGCGCGCCTCGAGGAGACCCCTGACGGCAGCATGGCTGTGGTCGGTTCCCGTGGGTGCTCCGAACCGGACGCACCGACGGTCCTGCTGTACGCGCACTACGACGTGCAACCTCCCCTCGACGACAGCGCCTGGCGCACTCCGCCGTTCGAGCTCACCGAGGTGGACGGGCGGTGGTACGGCCGGGGTGCTGCCGACTGCAAGGGCAACATCGTCATGCACCTCGCGGCGCTGCGTGCCCTGGGGGATGCCGTCCCGGTCAACCTCAAGCTCGTCGTCGAGGGGTCCGAGGAGCAGGGCACCGGTGGCCTGGAGGCCTTCGTCCCGGCCAACGCCGACCTGCTCCGCGCCGACACGATCCTCGTCTGCGACACCGGGAACGCCGCCGTCGGCCACCCCGCGGCCACCGTGAGCCTGCGGGGCATGGTCAACGTGGTCGTGACCATGGAGGCCAGCGCCTCCGAGGTCCACTCGGGGATGTTCGGGGGCGCCGCTCCCGACGCGCTCGCCGCTCTGGTCGCGACCCTGGCCACCCTGCGGGACGACAAGGGCAACACGACGATCAAAGGCCTGGACAACACCCTTCAGTGGACCGGCGCGCCGTACCCGCCCGACCAGTTCCGCACGGACGCCGGAGTGCTCGAGGGGGTGTCCCTGCTCGGTGAGGGCAGCGTGTCGGACATGCTGTGGGCGCGTCCGGCCGTCACCATCCTGGGCATCGACTGTCCGCCGGTCGTCGGTTCGGCCGCGGCTGTCGTCCCCAAGGCATCCGCACGTCTGAACCTGCGCATCCCGCCCGGGATGTCTCCCGAGGTGGCCGAACCGGCGCTCGTGGCTCACCTCAGAGCTGCAGCGCCATGGGGAGTGCATGTCACGGTGGAGGTCGAGGCCACCGGCTCCCCGTTCAAGGCGGACACCGACGGCCCGGCCTACCGTGCCATGGCTGCCGCCATGCAGGAGGCGTACGGCCGACCGATGGCACACCTCGGGCAGGGTGGGTCGATCCCCTTGTGCAACGTCTTCGAGGAGACCTATCCGGACGCGGAGCTCATCCTCATGGGTGTCGAGGAGCCTCTGGCCCTGATCCACGCCCCGAACGAAAGTGTCGACCCGACCGAGATCGCGTCGATGGCGCTGGCGGAGGCCCTGTTCCTCGAGCGTTACGCCCGCAGGGGGCCCTGACAGGCGCCTGCGTCGTCGGACACGAGGATGACGGAGCGACGTGAGGTCTACGAGACCCTCGACCTGGCGTTGCGCGTCGGCGAGGTGCTGCTCTCGTCCGGTGCCAGCGCTGCCGACGTGACGACGGCCATGCTCGACGTGGCGCGCGCCTGCGGCGTGCGCAACGTGTCGGCGGACGTGACCTTCGTCGACCTGACCCTTCGACATCAGCCGAGCAGCGACGAGCCCGCGGCGCTCCAGGTCCGCAGGTTGAACCGGCGCCCGGTCGACTACGCGGACCTCATCGAGCTCGACCGGGCCGTCAGCGACCTGGTCGCCGGTGAGATCACCAAGCGGCAGGCGCGAGACGAGGTCGCGCGGATCGTGTCCACCGGCCATCGCCGTCGTCGCTGGGCGGTCACCCTGGGTTGGGGCGTCATGGGGACCGGGATCGCCCTCACCCTGGGTGGCAGTCCCCTCGTGTGTCTGCTGGCCTTCGTTGCGGCGTGCGCGATCGATGGGACCCAGCTGTTGCTGCCTCAGCACCGAATCCCGGCCTTCTACCAACAGGCTGCCGGGGGCTTCGTCGCCACCGTGATCGCGGTCGGGGCCTCGGCCGCCGACATGGAGGTGAACCCGTCGCGCGTCATCACCACGGGGATCGTGATCCTCCTGGCGGGGGTCGGCATCATGGGGGCCACCCATGACGCCCTCACCGGCTTCCCCGTCACTGCCAGCGCCAGGCTCATCGACGCACTGCTCAACACCGTGGGCATCATCGCCGGCGTGGGCGCCGGTCTCACCCTAGGTGGCCTCATCGGCGTGGGGCCGACCAACGTCACGGCGGGTGCGGCCGGGCTCGCCGCGGTGGGCGTCACCGTGGCAGGTGCTGCACTCGCCGCGGCTGCCTTCGCCTACGCGTCATATGCGCCCTTGCGGGCCCTGGTGGCCGTGGGCCTGGTCGGAGCGCTCGGCCAGGGCGTCCTGCTGGCCGTCGACACCTCCGAGGTCGGACGCACCTGGGCCTCCGCGGTTGCCGCCGTGAGCATCGGCGCCGCCTGCTACCTCGTGGCCGGCACCTTTCGGGTGCCTCCGCTGGTCGTCGTGGTTCCGGCGCTGGTCCCACTGCTGCCGGGACTGGACATCTACCGGGGGCTCGCCCTCCTCGCCGAGGGCAAGGACGGCGTCCTGCAGCTGGCGTCCGCTATGGCGACGGCACTCGCCCTCGCGGCTGGCGTGATCCTCGGCCAGTACCTCGCCCGACCTCTCAAGCGTGAGGCACACCGCTTGGAGGCGCGGCTCTCCGGGCCTCGCATGGTGGGGGCTTCACGTCCGCCCAGCGACCCCGAAGAGTAGAACCGCAGCCCGTTCGGGGCATTCTCGACACGGCGACGACACCCCTCGTGGACGTCCGGATCGCCCCACGGCCGAACCTTGGCCCGGTTGGTTCAGCGGCGCGAGCGCTTCTCCCGCACCCGCACCGAGATCTCGATGGGAGTGCCGACGAAGCCGAACTCCTCCCGGAGCCGGCGCTCGACGAAGCGCCGGTACCCCGCCTCGAGGAAGCCCGACGCGAAGAGCACGAAGCGCGGCGGCCGCGTCCCGGCCTGGGTCGCGAAGAGGATGCGTGGCTGCTTCCCACCCCGCAGAGGGTGGGGGTGTGCCGCGACCACCTCGCCGAGGAAGGCGTTGAGCCGCCCCGTGGAGATGCGGGTCTCCCACGACTCCAGCGCGGTGTCGAGGGCCGGGACGAGCTTCTCCAGGTGCCGGCCGGTGCGCGCCGACACGTTGACGCGCGGCGCCCAGGGAATCTGGACGAGGTCGCGCTCGATCTCGCGCTCCAGGAAGTGCCGACGCTCCTCGTCGGTGAGGTCCCACTTGTTGTACGCCAGCACGAGCGCGCGGCCGGAGTCGATGACCTGCTGGATGATGCGGACGTCCTGCTCCGAGATCACCTCGGAGGCGTCGACGAGCACGACAGCGACCTCGGCCTTCTCCAGCGCCGTCTGGGTGCGCAGAGAGGCGTAGAAGTCGGCCCCGCGCGTCTGGTGCACCCGCCGCCGGATCCCGGCCGTGTCGACGAACCGCCAGGTCCGACCGCCCAGCTCGATGAGCTCGTCGACGGGGTCCCGGGTGGTGCCCGCAACGCTGTCGACGACGACTCGCTCGTGCCCCACGAGCTTGTTGAGCATCGACGACTTGCCGACGTTCGGCCGCCCGAGGAGGGCGACGCGTCGGGGGCCACCTCGCTCGTACGCCCCGCCGGCCGTCGACACGTCCGGGAGCACCTCGAGGAGGGCATCCAGCGCGTCACCACTCCCCCGTCCGTGGAGTGCCGACACCGGCCACGGCTGGCCCAGGCCGAGGTTCCACAACGCCGAGGCGTCGGCCTCGGTGCGCTGGTCGTCGACCTTGTTCGCGATGAGGACGACGGGCTTGCCGGACCGGCGAAGGAGCTTGACGACCGCCTCGTCGTCGTCCGTCGCCCCCACGGTGGCGTCGACGACGAACAGCACGGCGTCGGCGAGCTCCACGGCGATCTCCGCCTGCTCGGCGACGCGCAGCTGGATGCCGGTCGCCTCGATCGCCCAGCCGCCGGTGTCGACGAGCGTGAAGGGGTGCCCCGTCCACTCGGCGTCGTAGGCGACGCGGTCGCGGGTGACGCCGGGGACGTCCTCGACGACGGCCTCGCGACGACCGAGGATCCGGTTGACGAGCGTCGACTTGCCGACGTTCGGCCGGCCGACGACAGCGACGACGGGCACGGGGCCCGTGGTGGCCTCGCCGTCGAGCGCGTGGTCGCCGCGGTCGAGCAGCGCGCGGTCCTCGTCGCTGAGCTCGAAGTCCTCCAGCCCCGCTCGCAGCGCGCGCTCGACGGCCACCGGGTCCTCGGTCTGGACGCTGGGATCCTCGCTGGTCATCGGACCATTGTCCATCACCGCAGAGGTGCCTCGTCCCGCGAGGTCCGCGGGCGCACGTCGGCCGAGATCGCACTGCCGTACCGGTCGGATGCGCCTGCCGGGCAGGAGAAGTCACCGGGGCGAGGCCCTCAGCGGCTCGTCGTCACTCCGCGGTCTCGGCGGCGACGACGTCGAGGACTGCCTCGACGCTCGCGTCGAAGTCGAGGTCCGAGGTGTCGAGCAGCACGACGCCCTCCGCGGCCTGGGTGAAGGTGGCGACCGTCGAGTCGTCCCGGTCACGGCGCACGACCTGGTCGCGGGTGGCTGCGACGGCGGTCTCGTCCGTCGTGCCGTGCAGCTCGGCCGAGCGGCGCTGCAGGCGGGCGTCCTCCGACGCGGTGAGCAGCACGCGCACCCGGGCGTCCGGGGCCACGACCGTCGTGATGTCCCTTCCCTCGGCGACGACGCCTCCGGTCTGCTCGGCGATGCGGGCCATGAGGTCGCGCTGGAGCTGCTGAAGGACCGGACGCACGTTCCGGTTCGTCGCCACGGCGGAGACCGCGGTGCTCACCTCGGTCGTGCGGATCGCCTGGGTGACGTCCGTGCCGTCCACCCTGACGCTCGGTGCGACGGGGTCGGTGCCGATCTCGAGCGGGAGCTCACGTGCGGCCACGGCGACGGCGTCCTCGTCGGTGAGGTCCACGCCCCGGTCCAGGCACCACCACGTCAGTGCCCGGTACATCGCACCGGTGTCGAGGTAGCCGAGGCCGAGCCGCCGCGCGACGGCCCGTGAGACGCTGCTCTTCCCGGACCCCGAGGGCCCGTCGATCGCGATCGTCAGGCGTGCCGTCATGGGGCGCCAGCCTAGCGGCGGCTCAGCCGTGCAGACGCCAGCCGTGGTCCTCGAGAGCAGCGGCGAGACCCGCCGCCGCACCCGGGACGACGTCGACCTCGGCCAGGCCGAACGGCTGCCCGAGCCCGTGGTCGAGGTGGAACTCCTCGATGTTCGTGCCGATCGTGCCGATGTCCGCGAAGAGCCGTCCGAGCTGGCCGGGCTCGTCGGGCACGATGACCCGAACCGTCGTGTATGCCGTGGGCGCGGCGCCGTGCTTGCCCGGGATCCGCGCGTGGCCGGCGTTGCCCGCGGCGATGGCTCGGGCGAGTGTGCCGCGTGCCCCCGGCGCGTCCGTGGAGCTGGCCAGCTCGTCGAGCGCACCGAGGACCACGGTGAGGTCCCCGACGAGCTCCGCGAGCACCGAGCGCACGGCAGGGGCGTTTCCCGCGAGGATCTGGGTCCACAGGAGGGGATCGCTGGCAGCGATGCGGGTGACGTCGCGCAGGCCCTGCCCGGCGAGGGAGACAGCCGCGTCGTCCAGCTCCTCGAGCCTCGCCGCCACCAGGCTGGCGGCGAGCTGTGGCACGTGCGACACGGCCGCCACGGCGGCGTCGTGCCCCTCGGGGCGCAGGGTGCTGACGGCGGCACCGGCTGAGCGCGCCACCCTCGCGACGAGCCCTTCGACCGCCGGGTCGGTCTCCTCCGTGGGCGTGAGCACCCAGGCACGTCCGTCGAACAGGTCGTGCCTGCCGGACACGGCGCCCGAGCGCTCCCGCCCGGCCATCGGGTGGGACCCGCAGTACCGCGAGAGGTCGGCTCCCGAGGCGCGCAGCTCGTCGAGGACGACACCCTTGACCGAGGCGACGTCGGTCACTGCAGCGGTCGGCCAGCGCCGGAGCGCCTCACCGACGCAGAGAGCCGTGACGTCGGGCGGTGTCGCGATGACGACCAGGTCGGGTTCGACAGGCCCGTCGGGCAGCTGCCCCGCACCGAGGTCGCGGGCCAGTGCGGCATGGGTGGGACTGATGTCCTCGAGCGTGACGTCGTCGCCGAGGCGGCTCAACGCCAGGCCCAGGCTCGTTCCGACCAGGCCGGTCCCGACGACGTGGACCCGCGTCACAGGTCCGCCGCCGCGTAGAGGGCGCCGACCTCCGTGCTCGTGAGGTTCCGCCACTTCCCGGGCTTGGTGTCCCCGAGGTGGATCGGCCCCACGGTGGTGCGGACCAGGGTGATCACCGGGTGGCCGACCTCGGCGAGCATCCGTCGGACGATGTGCTTGCGTCCCTCGTGGAGGACCACTTCGACGAGCGCCTTGCCCGGTGCCGAGTCCACGACGCGGAACGAGTCCACCGCGACCGGCCCGTCCTCGAGCTGGACACCATCCCGCAGCCGGCGGCCGAGGTCGCGGGGCACCGGACCGGGGATCTGGGCGAGGTAGGTCTTGGGCACGCCGTACCGAGGGTGCTGCAACCGATGCGCCAGCTCCCCGTCATTGGTGAGGAGGAGCAGTCCCTCGGTGTCGGCGTCGAGACGGCCGACGTGGAACAACCGCTCCTTCCGGTTGGCGACGAAGTCGCCGATGTCGAGCCGGCCCAGCTCGTCGCTCATGGAGGTGACGACGCCGAGCGGCTTGTTGAACGCCAGGTACACCCGGGACTCGTCGAGCTGGATCCGCACCCCGTCGACGTGCACGGTCTGAGTGGGTCGGATCCGTACGCCGAGCTCCGTCACGACCTGGCCGTCGACCTCGACGCGTCCCTGGGTGATGAGGTCCTCGCACACCCGCCGCGAGCCCACACCGGCCCCCGCGAGCAGCTTCTGGAGCCGCACGCCGTCGGGGTCGTGGACGTCGACGCGCGGGCGGGACGGCCACTGGGGGGCGGCCGTCGGCTGACTCGGGCGGGTGGTGCCGGCGCGCTGCGGCTTGCCCTTGCCCTTCTTCGGCGCGCCTGACGCGCGCGACGCACCTGTCCCTCGAGACGCCCCGGCGGCGCCCGAGCCGTCGCTCCCGCCGGAGGTGCGGGGCGGTGTCGGCCGACGCCTGCCGCTCCCCCGGCCCGAGGAGGCTGCGCCACGGCTCTTCGGCGGGGTCATGATCGGCCTCCTTCGGCGATCTCGTCGAGCACGTCGACCTCCGGCAGGTAGGGAGCGAGCGCGGGCAGGTCGTCCAGGCTCTGCAGGCCCAGTCGCTCGAGGAAGTACGACGTGGTGCCGTAGAGGATGGCCGTCGACTCCTCGTCCTGGCCCACCTCCTCGATGAGTCCCCGGGTGAGCAGCGTCCGGATGACCCCGTCGACGTTGACCCCGCGCACGGCGGCGACCCGGGATCGCGAGACCGGCTGGCGGTAGGCGATCACCGCGAGGGTCTCCAGGGACGCCTGGGTGATCCGTGCCTGTTGGCCGTCGAGCACGAACCGCTCGACGACTGGCGCGTACTCGTCCGGCTCGTCGACCACCATGAGCACGGCCTCGAGCGCCGCCGGGATGCCGCCGGGGAAGTCCGCCACGTCGAACGCCAGCTGGTCCTCACCCGGGACGGCCACCTCCTCCGGCACCTCCTCGGTGGTGCGGTCCTGGGTCGGCTCACTCATGGGTCGTCTCCTGGGGGGAAGCCTGGCTGGGAACCGGGGTCTGCTCGCCGGGGAGGGGGTCGTCGAACTCGTCGTCGACCTCGATGTCGCCCTCCTCGGAACCTGTCCACCGGACGGTGAGCTCGCCGAGCGCCTCGGCCTGCTCGAAGGCGATGGCCGAGTCACGGAAGAGCTCGAGGAGGGCGAGGAACCGGGCGACCACGACGAGGGTGGAGTCGGCGTCGGCCACGAGGCTGCGGAAGGACGCGACGCGCTCCTGCCGCAACCGGGTGCCGAGAACGCCGGCCTGCTCGCGCACGCTCACTGCGGGTGCGTGGAGGTGGCCGAGACCCACCGTGGGGGCATGCTTGGGCACCAGGGCTCGGGCCGCGATCACGGCGAGCTGATCCGGTGTCACCGTCATGACGAGCTCGGGGAGCAGTGCGGCGAGCTGGGGTTCGAGGGATGCCGTGCGCGGCTGCATCCGCCCCGCCGTCGCCATCCGCTGGGCGAACGTGTGAGCGATGTCCTTGAACGCCCGGTACTGGAGGAGGCGGGCGAAGAGGATGTCCCGTGCCTCGATGAGGGCGAGGTCGTCCTCGTCCTCCGGTCCCGCCTGTGGGAGGAGCCGTGCCGCCTTGAGGTCGAGCAGGGTCGCCGCGACGAGGAGGAACTCGGTGGCCTGCGAGAGGTCCCAGCCGTCCGGGGTGGCCCGCTCGGTGCGGATGTGCTCGATGAAGTCGTCGGTGACCTCGGCGAGGGCGACCTCGGTGATGTCGAGCTTGTGCTTGCTGATGAGCCCGAGCAGGAGGTCGAACGGACCGGTGAAGACGTCGAGGCTCACCTCGAAGGCGGTGGCGGGTGCTCGCCTCGTGAGAACCCCGCCAGGCACCACGTCGGGCGTCGACGCCGCGGCGTCCGGGGCCGGCCCCGTGCCGCCCCCGGCCTCCTCGGGGACGGTCACCATCAGGTCAGGCCGCCCCACCGCGCGCGATGAGCTCGCGGGCGAGCTGGCGGTAGGAGTCCGCCCCCTTGTGCGTCGCGTCGTAGGTCGTGATGGGCTCCGCGGCCAGGCTGGCGTCGGGGAACTTCACGGTCCGCGAGATGACCGTGTGGAACACCTGGTCGCCGAAGTGGTCGACGACGCTCGCGACGACCTCGCGCGAGTGCAGCGTCCGGCCGTCGTACATCGTCGCGACGATGCCGTCGACCTGCAGCCGCGGGTTGAGCCGGTCGGTGATCTTCTCGATCGTCTCCACGAGCAGGGCCACCCCGCGCATCGCGAAGAACTCGCACTCGAGCGGGATGATCACGCCGTGCGCCGCCGTCAGTGCGTTGATCGTCAACAGTCCCAGCGACGGTTGGCAGTCGATGAGCACGACGTCGTAGTCGTCCAGGACCGGGCGCAGGACACGCGCGAGGATCTGTTCGCGGGCGACCTCACCGACGAGCTGGACCTCCGCGGCCGACAGGTCGATGTTCGCGGGGAGGACGTCGAGGTCGTCGACCCTGCTCCGCTGGACGACGGCGTGCACGTCGTGGCCGCGCTCGGTGAGCAGGTTGTAGACGGTGACGTCGAGCTGCTGGGCGGCGATGCCCAGGCCGACCGACAGCGCACCCTGCGGGTCGAAGTCGACGAGCAGGACACGCCGGCCCAGCTCCGCGAGGGCGGCGCCGAGGTTGATCGTCGTCGTCGTCTTCCCGACGCCGCCCTTCTGGTTGCACATGGCGATGATGCGGGCGGGTCCGTGCGAGGTGAGCGGTGCCGGTTCGGGGAAGTCGGGGAGTGGCCGGCCGGTCGGGCCGACCTGTCCGGCGGTGCGGATCTGGAACGCCGCGTCGGAATCCAACTCTCTCTCCCCGGGTGCTGGTGGTGCTCTGCGGTCAGCCTCGCGCTGATCGGCACCGACCCTATCAGCGGGCCCGGGGGTGGCTCTGGGCGTAGACCTCGCGCAGGTGCTGCACCGTCACGAGGGTGTACACCTGCGTCGTCGTCACCGATGCGTGGCCGAGCAGCTCCTGGACGACCCGGACGTCGGCGCCGCCCTCGAGCAGGTGGGTGGCGAAGGAGTGACGCAGTGTGTGTGGCGAGAGGTGGCCTCCCAGCTGAGCCCGGTCAGCAGCCGCCCGGAGCACCGACCAGGCGCTCTGCCGCGACAACCTGCCGCCCCGCGCGTTGAGGAAGACCGCTGGGGTGCCCCGCCCCCGCGCCGCGAACACCGGACGGCCCCTGACCAGCCATGCCGACAGGGCGGACGCGGCGTAGGAGCCCAGTGGGACGAGGCGCTCCTTTCCCCCCTTCCCGCGCAGCCGTACCACGCCGTCCTCCCCGTCGACGTCGTCCACGTCGAGGGTGACCGCTTCGGAGATGCGCGCGCCCGTGCCGTAGAGCACCTCGAGCAGCGCCCTGTCGCGCAGGGCGGCCGGGGTGTCCCCCACCGAGGCCGCGTCGAGAAGGCGCTCGACGTCCTGGACGGGGATCGCCTTCGGCAGCCGGGCCGGGACGCGAGGGGGGCTCACGGTCCGCGCCGGGTCCGCGTCCATGACCCCCTCGAGGGCGAGGAAGCGATGGAACCCTCGGACGGCGACAAGCGTGCGTGCGGCTGAGGACGCCGCGAGCGGGGGGTGGTGCTCGTCACCCTCACGGAGCCGGGCAAGGAACTCGGCGACGTGGGCCTCGCGGACGTCCTCCGGCCGCTCGACCCCCGCTGACGCGAGGTGTGCCGCCCACCGGGCGAGGTCTCGACGGTATGCCGTGAGCGTGTTCCGGGAGACGCCCCGCTCGACGTCGAGGTGGGTGAGCCAGGCGTCGACGGCCCGGCCCACGGGGGTGGCACGGGCCGTCGGCTCGGCGGCGCCTGCCGTCAGGAGAGGGCCTCGTCGATCGTGATGCTCTCCATGCCGAACGCCTCGGCCACGGCGGCGTAGGTGACGTGCCCGTCGAAGGTGTTGAGGCCGCCGGCCAGCGCCTTGTCCGCCCTCATGGCGCCCTGCCACCCCGAGTCGGCCAGCGTCGTGGCGTAGGCCAGGGTCGCGTTGGTCAGCGCCCACGTCGAGGTGTGCGGAACGGCGCCCGGCATGTTCGCGACGCAGTAGTAGATCGAGTCGTGCACCTCGAATGTCGGCTCCGCATGGGTGGTCGGCCGCGAGTTCTCGAAGCAGCCACCCTGGTCGATGGCGACGTCGACGAGCACCGATCCGGGCTTCATCTGCGCCACCATGTCGTCGGTGACGAGCTTCGGCGCCTTCGCGCCGGGGATGAGCACGGTGCCGATGACGAGGTCGGCGTTGTGCACCTGCTCCTGGATCGACATCGCCGACGAGGCGATCTGGGCGACGCGGTTGTCATAGCGCCAGAAGCTCATCCGCAGCTTGTCGAGGTCGGTGTCGAGCAGCGTGACGTCGGCCCCCATGCCGAGGGCGATGTTGGCGGCATTCTGGCCGGCCACGCCGGCCCCGATGACGACGACCTTGGAGTTCGCCACACCGCCGATTCCTCCCATGAGGACCCCACGTCCACCCTGCGCCTTCATCATCGAGTGGGCACCCACCTGGGGGGCGAGGCAGCCGGCGACCTCGGACATCGGATAGAGCAGTGGCAGCAGCCCCGAGGGCAGCTGGACCGTCTCGTACGCGATGGCCGTGACCTTCTTGCTGACGAGCTCCTCGGTGAGGGGTTGGTCGGCCGCGAGGTGCAGGTAGGTGAAGAGGACGAGACCCTCGCGGAGGCGGTGGTACTCCTCGGCGACGGGCTCCTTGACCTTCATCACCATCTCCGCCTCACCCCACACGTCGTCCGCGGAGTCGAGGATCTTGGCGCCCTGCGAGACGAACTCCTCGTCGGTGATGGAGGAGCCGAGGCCCGCTCCCTTCTGGATGAGCACGTCGTGACCACGACGGACGAGCTCGTTGACACCGACGGGCGTGATGCCGACCCGGAACTCGTTGTTCTTGACCTCGCTGGGGATACCGACCTTCACCGTCATTCAGCCCTGTCTGCTGTCGTCGTACACCCCGGCGGCGTTGCGGAGGCGGCTGCGCCCCGGTGGAGCGCGATGCGAGTCTAGACCCGGGCCGCGGTGCGGCCACCGACGGGAGGAGCCCCATGAAGGTGTACAGCGACATCCCCGCCAGACGCGTGTCGCAGCTCGTGGCCGACATCGGGGTCGTCCTCTGGGTGGTGCTGTGGGTGCGGGTGGCCCAGCGCGTCCACGACGCGACGATGGCCCTCGCCGAGCCGGGCCGCGAGCTGGCCGGGGCGGGCGTCAGCTTCCGGGGGACGATGACGAGTGCGGGGAACGGCGTCGACGACCTGCCCCTGCTGGAGGATCGGGTGGCGACCCCCTTCCGGTCCGCCGCCGGCGTCGGCTCGGAGATCGAGCAGGCCGGCAACAACCTCGTGACGGCGGTGGAGCGCGTCGCCCTGCTCCTGGCGGTGACGACGGCCCTCGTGCCGATCCTCATCGTCGGTCTCTTCTGGCTCGTGCAGCGGCTTCGCTTCATCCGGCGGGCCGGCGCCGCCCAGCGCTTCATCGACGCGGCGCCGGACCTCGATCTCTTCGCGCTGCGGGCCATGGCCAACCAGCCGATGCCGCGGCTCGCCAAGATCTCGGACGACCCGGCCGGAGCCTGGCGCCGGGGAGAGAGCGACGTGATAAACGCCCTGGCACTGCTCGAGCTCGCGGAGATCGGGCTCCGGCCGCCGCCTATGGCTGCGGCGTGACGACGGCGGGCCGCAGGTCGGCCGGCGGGCACTGCCACGTCAGCGCATCGGCGTCGACCTGCTCGCCGGAGCGGATGTCCTTGACCTGGTCCCCGCCACCTCCCACGCCCGGGAACCAGACGAACGGTATGCCGCGGCGGTCGGCATACCGGATCTGCTTGCCGAAGCGCGACGCGGCCGGCGCGACCTCGCACGGGATGCCGCGCCCGCGCAGGGCGCTCGCGACGTGGCGTGACGCCGTGCGGCTCTCCTCGTCGACGACGGCCACGAGGACCGCCGCCGGTGTCGACCTGCTCGCCGTGAGCCCTCGCTTCGCGATGAGCAGGTGGACGAGCCGGGTCAGCCCGATCGAGATGCCGACACCGGGATAGCTCGTGCGGCCGTCGGAGGCGAGCGAGTCGTAACGGCCGCCGGAGCACACCGACCCCCAGGCCTCATCCCCGACGAGCTGCGTCTCGTAGACCGTGCCGGTGTAGTAGTCGAGTCCACGGGCGACCCGCAGGTCGGCGACGAGTACTCCGGGTGCCTCGTCCATGCCCACGGCGATGACCGCGGCGAGGGCGTCGAGACCCTCGTCGAGGGTCGGGTGTTCCACGCCCAGTGCGCGCACCCGGTCCACGAAGGACAGGTCGACGCTGCGGATGGACGCCAGTGCCAGGGCTCGGTCGGCCTGCTCGGGCGTTGCTCCGGCCGCCACGAGCATGCCCGTGACCTTGTCCGGGCCGACCTTGTCGAGCTTGTCGACGATGCGCAGGGTTCCGGCCACATCGGTCAGTCCGATGCCGAGGTAGAACCCCTCGGGGATCTTGCGGTTGTTGACCTGGATCCGGAACTCGCCGAGCGGGAGCCGGCGGAAGACCTCGGCGATGACGAGCGGCATCTCGGCCTCGAAGTGCGGGGCCAGCTCGCCGACGTCGACGACGTCGATGTCGGCCTGGGTGAACTCCCGGAACCGCCCCTCCTGCGGCCGCTCGCCGCGCCAGACCTTCTGGATCTGGTAGCGCCGGAACGGAAAGGCGAGCCTTCCGGCATTCTCGAGCACGTAGCGCGCGAACGGCACGGTGAGATCGAAGTGCAGGCCGAGGGCGGCATCCCTGACCGTGTCGTCGCTTGCGAGGCGCGTGACGCCGTAGATCTCCTTGTCGGTGTCACCTCCCTGGCCCACCAGCCGGTCCACCGGCTCCACCGCCCGGGTCTCGAGCGGTGTGAAGCCGTGCAGCTCGAACACCTCGCGCACGACGTCGAGGATGTGAAGCTCGAGAAGGCGTTCGGCGGGCAGGAGCTCGGGGAACCCGGAGATCGGGGTCACCCTCGTCGGTGCGGTCACGCGGTCAATCCTTGCAGGTAGGGGTTCGTCGCCCGCTCACGGCGCATCGTCGTCGCGGGCCCGTGGCCGCACAGGACGAGGGTCGAGTCCGGCAGGGGAAGCACGACATCGTGGAGCGAGCGGAGCATCGCGGGATGGTCTCCCCCGGGCAGGTCGGTGCGCCCGATGGAGCCGGCGAACAGCACGTCGCCGCTGACCATCGTGCGGTCGAGACCCTCCTCGGGCGGCAGCCCGTCGGGCACCGCGCCCAGGCCGAACATCACCGAGCCCTCGGTGTGCCCCGGCGCGTGGAGGACCTCGACGTCGAGCCCGGCGAGCGTGAGCCCCTCGCGGTCGGCGACCTCGACGACGCGGTCCGGCTCCCGCCAGGTGGCTCGCCGGCCGAACTGCTGCTCCATCATCGCCAGTGTCCCCGGAGCCAGACCGGCCATGGGGTCATGCAGCCTGTACCGGTCGTCGCCGTGGATGTATGCCGCCGTGTCACCCCCGCACACCGGGGTCACCGAGTAGACGTGGTCGAGGTGGCCGTG
>JAQSWG010000157.1 GCA_029266735.1 Ornithinibacter sp. | reverse complement strand
TGTCCCACAACCCGAGAGAGCACCCTACCGAGTCGAAACCGGGGCCGAGGTTGGCGCTGCTCGCCGGCACGCGCACCTCCACACCGACGCCCGGACGCAACCGCTCCCCCACCTCAGCCCTCGAGGCCGAGCGCGGCGGCGACACTGTAGGCGTCGACCGGCACGCGCACCGGTTGGACCTCCGAGCCGTCCGCGCTCCGCAGCGCCCACTGAGGGTCCTTGAGCCCGTGCCCGGTGACGGTGCACACCACCGTCACGTCGGGCGGGACGGCCCCGGCACGGTGGGCCTTGAGCAGCCCCGCGATGCCGGCAGCGGAGCCGGGCTCGACGAAGATGCCCTCGGTCGACGACAGCAGCCGGTGGGCCGCAAGGATCTCCTCGTCCGTGACCGCCTCGATCCGCCCGCCGGACTCGTCCCGCGCCGCCTCCGCCTGGCGCCAGGAGGCGGGGTTGCCGATCCGGATGGCCGTCGCGACGGTCTCCGGGTCGTCGACGGGGTGGCCGAGGACGATGGGTGCCGCGCCAGCAGCCTGGAACCCCCACATCTGCGGACGCCGGGTCGCGACCGGTGGCAGGACCTCGTCCCCCTTTCCGGCCGTCTCGGTGGCGTACTCCGTGTAGCCCCTCCAGTACGCCGTGATGTTGCCGGCGTTGCCCACGGGCAGGACGTGGATGTCAGGAGCGTCACCGAGCGCGTCGACCACCTCGAAGGCCGCGGTCTTCTGCCCCTCGATCCGGGCCGGGTTGACCGAGTTGACGAGCTCGACCGGATACGCGTCGGCCAGCTTGCGCGCGACCGTGAGGCAGTCGTCGAAGTTCCCCTCGACCTGGATGAGGGTGGCGCCGTGCGCGACCGCCTGGCTCAGCTTGCCCATCGCGATCCGGCCGTCCGGCACGAGGACAGCGCAGGACATCCCGGCCTTGGTCGCGTAGGCGGCGGCGCTGGCACTCGTGTTCCCGGTGCTCGCACAGATGACCGCCTTGGCCCCGCTCCGCTTGGCGACGGACATGGCGGTCGTCATGCCCCGGTCCTTGAAGGATGCCGTCGGGTTGAGCCCCTCGTACTTCACGAGGACGTTCGCACCCGTCATCCGGGACAGGTTCTCGCAGGGGATGAGCGGGGTGCCTCCCTCCTGAAGCGTCACGACAGGGGCTCCCGCGAGGGTCGGCAGCCGGGCGGCGTACTCCCGGATGACACCTCGCCACAGCTGCGCCACGGCTCAGCTCCCTTCCACGCGCATCACCGACGCCACGTCGTCGACCGCGTCGAGACCACGGAGGGCGTCGACCGTCGCCGCGAGTGCGGCGTCCGTCGCCCGGTGCGTGACGACGATGAGCTTCGCCAGGTCGCCCTCGCCGGGTCCGCCCTGTTGCCGCACCGTCTCGATGGACACCCCGTGCTCGGCGAAGGCCGTCGCCACCTGCGCCAGCACGCCCGGGCGGTCGGCCACGTCGAGGCTGATGTGGTAGCGCGTGAGCGCCTGCCCCATGTCCACGACGGGAAGGTCCGCGTATGCCGACTCACCGGGTCCGCGGCCGCCGGCCACCTTGTGCCGCGCCACCGCCACGATGTCACCGAGGACGGCGGATGCCGAGGGGTCGCCACCCGCTCCGCGCCCGTAGAACATGAGCGGTCCAGCGGCGGCTGCCTCGATGAACACCGCGTTGAAGGCCTCGCGGACGCTCGCGAGGGGGTGGCTCCTCGGGATCATCGCCGGGTGCACCCGCACGCTGACCGCCTGGCCACCGTCGGCGCCCGTCACCCGCTCGCAGATGGCGAGCAGCTTGACGACCGACTGGCGAGGATGGCGGCCTTTGCGGCGGCGTCGAACCCCTCGACGTCGGCGGTGGGGTCGGCCTCCGCGTACCCGAGGGCCTGCGCCTCTTCGACCGTCTCGGCGAAGCCCGCCCCCGTGGAGTCCATCTTGTCCAGCACGAAGTTCGTCGTCCCGTTGACGATGCCGAGCACGCGGCGGACGTCGTCGCCCGCGAGCGACTCCCGGATGGGCCGGAGGATCGGGATGGCGCCGGCGACGGCGGCCTCGTAGTAGAGGTCGACGTCATTGGCGTCGGCGGCGGCATACAGGGTGGGGCCGTCCTCGGCGAGCAGTGCCTTGTTGGCCGACACGACCGAGGCGCCGTGCTCCATGGCGCGCATGATGAGCCCGCGCGCAGGGTCGATGCCGCCGATCACCTCGATGACGACGTCGGCGCGGGTGACCAGCTCGTCGGCGTCGGCGGTGAAGAGCGAGGGGTCGACCGGGACGTCGGGACGGGGACGCCCCGGGCGGCGCACGGCGATGCCGACGAGCTCCAGCGGGGCCCCAACGCGGGCGGCGAGGTCGTCCCCGTTCTCGACGAGCTTGGTCGCCACGGCCGAGCCGACGACACCGCATCCGAGGAGGGCGACGCGCACGGGGGCACCGGGTTCGCGTGCCATGGTGCGGGCCATCTCCTCCGTCTCGGTCCTCACGCGTCCGCCACGTCGAGGGCGAGCAGGTCCTCGATGGTCTCACGCCGCACGAGCACGCGGGATCGCCCTCCGCGCACCGCCACCACGGGAGGGCGCGGGGTGTGGTTGTACTGGCTCGAGAGGCTCCGGCAGTAGGCGCCGGTGCCCGGCACCGCGACGAGGTCGCCCGGCACCAGGTCAGCCGGGAGGTACTCGTCGAGGACGACGATGTCGCCGCTCTCGCAGTGGCGCCCGACGACGCGAGAGAGCCGTGGCTCGGCGTCGGAGCTCCGGTTGGCGAGGGTGCAGGAGTAGTCGGCCTCGTAGAGGGCCGGGCGCGCGTTGTCGCTCATCCCCCCGTCCACCGACACGTAGCTGCGGCTGTGTCCGTCGCCCAGCTCGACGTCCTTGACGGTGCCCACCTCGTAGAGAGTGAAGGTGCTCGGGCCCACGATGGCCCGGCCGGGCTCGACGGACACCCGGGGCACCTGGGGGGTGTCGCCGTTCCCGACGGCCTTGAGCTCGCGCGCGACGATGTCGGCCATCTCGTTCGCCAGCCTGGCCACGGGCAGCGGGGTGTGCTGTGACGTGTAGGCGATCCCGAAGCCTCCCCCCAGGTCGATCTCGGGGCAGTGGCGACCGAGCGCGTTCGCGATCTCGGCGTGCAGCCCGACGAGCCGGTGCGCGGCGGTCTCGAACCCCGCCGTGTCGAAGATCTGGCTCCCGATGTGGCTGTGCAGGCCACGGAGGTCGAAGACGTCCGGCCTGGCCAGGATGCGGGTGGCGGCCTCGAGGGCCGTACCGCCGGTGAGGCTGAACCCGAACTTCTGGTCCTCGTGCCCGGTCGCGATGAACTCGTGCGTGTGCGCCTCCACACCCACGGTCACCCGGACCATCACCGGTGCGACGACGCCGAGCTCCGCCGCGACGGTGGCGATCCGCTCGATCTCCTGGAAGGAGTCGACGACGACCCGGCCCACGCCGTGCGACAGTGCCGCGCGCAGCTCCTCCGTCGACTTGTTGTTGCCGTGGAAGCCGATCCGCTCGCCCGGGAAGCCCGCTCGCCGGGCAACGGCCAGCTCACCGCCCGTGCACACGTCGAGGTGCAGACCCTCCTCATCCACCCACCGCGCGACGGCCGTGCACAGGAACGCCTTACCGGCGTAGTAGACGTCGGCGCCGCCGAGGGGCTCGAACGCCGACGAGAAGACGCTCCGGAACTCGGCTGCGCGAGACCGGAAGTCCTCCTCATCGAGCAGGTATGCCGCGGTGCCGTGCTCGGCGGCCAGGCTCACGACGTCGACGCCGCCGACGGTGATGCGGCCCTCGTCGTCACGCCCGACGGTCCTCGGCCACAGCTGCGGGAGCAGCTCCATGACGTCGGTGGGGTGCGGCAGGTACAGCGGGGGCCCGCCATAGCCCTCGGCGTGGAGGACGCCGGCCTCGTGGGAGCGCACGGCCGGTCACATCCGCTCGGGTGCGCCGACGCCGAGGAGGTCCAGACCGTTGGCGAGCACCTGGCGGGTCGCGTCGTTGAGCCACAGGCGGCTCCGGTGCAGGTCGGTCACCGCCTCATCCGAGCTCGTCGGGCGCACGCGGCAGGTGTCGTACCACTTGTGGAACCGTCCGGCGAGCTCCTCCAGGTAGCGCGCAACGCGGTGCGGCTCGAGGAGGTGGGCCGACTGGGAGACCACCCGGGGGAAGTCACCCAGGACGGCGAGGAGGGCGGCCTCCGTGGGGTCGGACAGGAGCGATGCGTCGAATCCGTCGGCGCGCAGCACACGGGGTTGTCGTTCGTCCTCTTCCGCAGCTCCTCGCCGTCGAGCGAGAGCGGGCTGTCGGCGGGGTAGCGCGCGAGGGAGTAGCGGACGGCATCCGAACCGATCCACTCCAGCAGCTCGTCGAGGTAGATCGCGTTTCCGAGGCGCTTGCCCATGCGCCGTCCGGCGATGTCGATGAGCTGGCCGATCTTCACCTCGATGTTGTGCTCGGGATCGTCCCCGGCTGCGGCCGCGATGGCCTTGAGCCGGTTGATGTACCCGTGGTGGTCGGCGCCGAGGAGGTAGACCTTCTCGTCGAAGCCACGGTCCTTCTTGCTGAGGTAGTAGGCGGCGTCCGCGGCGAAGTAGGTCGGCTGACCGTCGGCCCGGATGAGGACCCGGTCCTTGTCGTCGCCGAAGTCGGTCGTCCGCAGCCAGACCGCGCCCTCGGCATCGAACACGTGGCCCTGCTCGCGGAGCCGTTCCACGGCCTCCTCGACTGCACCCGTGGCATGGAGGCTGCGCTCCGAGAACCACACGTCGAAGTGCACGCCGAAGCCGTCGAGGGTGCGGCGGATGGCGGCGAGCTGGGCGGCATACCCGAGATCCCTGGCGACGACCAGCGCCTCGGGGGGGTCGAGGTCGAGGAGGTCGGGGCGCTGCTCGAGGACCTCGGCGGCACGGTCGGCGACGTACTCGCCGGGGTAGCCGTCCTCCGGCGGCTCCCGGCCCGCCGCCCGGGCGAGCACGGAGGCACCGAACTTCTCCATCTGGGCGCCGGAGTCGTTGATGTAGTACTCGGCAGCGACCTGGGCGCCGGTCGCGGCGAGGAGGCGCCGCATCGCGTCTCCGAGTGCGGCCCACCGGGTGTGGCCGATGTGGATGGGGCCGGTCGGGTTGGCGGAGATGAACTCCAGGTTGACGACACGTCCCCTCTCCGAGGTGCCGTGGCCGTATGCCGGGCCCGCCTCGACCACGGACCGCGCCAGCTCGCCGGCGCTCGCTGCGTCGAGGGTGATGTTGAGGAAGCCCGGGCCCGCGACGTCGACGGAGTGAACCCCCGGCATCCCTTCGACGCGCGCGGCGAGCGTGGTCGCCAGGTCACGGGGCGAGGTGCCGGCATCCTTCGCGAGCTGGAGCGCGACGTTGGTCGACCAGTCCCCGTGGTCCCGGTTGCGCGGGCGCTCGACCCTCACCGCCGTCGGCACGTCCACCGTGAGGTCGCCTGCGTCGACGGCCGACACCAGGGCGGCCCGGATCGCGGCCGAGAGCTGTTCGGGGGTCACCCGGGGGAGTCTATTCGCGGGCCCAGGGGGCCCTGCCGGCCTCCGCGAGGCGTGAGACGGCGGTGACGAGGGCGTCGGGGTCGAACGGCTTGGAGAGGAACCCGTCGAACCCCGCGCCCGTCGCCTCCGGGGCGTCGTGAGTGATGACCGAACCCGTGACGAGCAGCACCGGGACCGGGTCCAGGCGCGGGTGGGACCGGATCGCCGCGATGGCCCACCAGCCGTCGTAGGGCGCCATCTCCGAGTCGAGGACGATCACCGCCGGTCGGGGGAGGTCGGGGTCGATGAGCCGGGCCATGGCCTCGTGGCCGTCGGCCGCCTCCTCCACCGCGAAGCCCGCGAGCTCGAGGTTGATCCGCACCAGGCGGCGGATCGGCTCGGTGTCGTCGCACACGAGGACGAGGGGCGCGGGACCGGAGGCGTCGGTCCCGGATTGCATGCCCGCAAGACTAGGCTGCTACCCTCGCGGGGCGCTGAGAACGCTGCACCGGTTCTCCGCGCAGGCCGCACCGGCCCCCGTAGCTCAGGGGATAGAGCACCGCCCTCCGGAGGCGGGAGCGTAGGTTCGAATCCTACCGGGGGCACCACCGAAACCGCCGGCTGACCTGCAGAGATGCAGTCGGCGGGCGTTTGCCGTGCAACATACGTGCGATAGGCAAAGCGCCCTGCCCGTTCGCGCCAGCGCCCCGCCCCAGCCGCCCCCTGGGCGCATCAGGGTGCCCTTGCGGGAGCCAGTGACCGTCCATGCTGACCGGCCGCTCCACTGGGTCGAGTGCGTCGTGCGGACCATCGCTGGCACCACCGTGTCGGAGTCATCGGCTGCCGCCAACGCGCCGTCTTC
>JAQSWG010000087.1 GCA_029266735.1 Ornithinibacter sp. | reverse complement strand
GAGCTGTTCCGGGAGGACCTCGTCGATCGCGCACGGCGGACCACGACCCTCCGCCGCTTCGCTCGCGCGCTGAACCTCGATCCCTCGACCCTGGTCATCACCTGAGGATCCGGTCGAGTGCAGGCAACACGCGGGCGGTGGCCCTGCTGCCTCTGCGTGTTGCCTGACCTCGACGAACGCCGGGTCTCTACGGCGCCGGGTCTCGACGGCGCCGCGGCTCGAGCGGCGCCGGGGTCCTGCCGTGGGCGCCTGGTGCGTCCCATGCTCCCCGCGCTGGTGGGCGCGGTGCTCAGCCGTGGGTACGGAAGCCGCGGCCGGTCTTGCGCCCGAGGTAGCCCGCCGTCACGAGGTGCTCGAGGAGCGGTGCCGGCGCGTAGCCGGGCTCGCGGAACTCGGTGTAGAGCTCACGCTCGATGGCCAGCGACACGTCGAGCCCGACGACGTCGAGCAGCTCGAACGGCCCCATGGGCAGTCCGCAGCCGGTCCTCATCGCCGTGTCGATGTCGTCGGCGCTCGCGTAGTTGCCCTCGAGCATCCGCACGGCGTCGTTGAGGTAGGGGAAGAGCAGGGCGTTGACGATGAACCCGGAGCGGTCCCCGCAGGTGACCGCCACCTTGCCGATCCTGCCGCAGAGGTCCTGGACCGTCGCGGTGACGTCGGGCGCGGTCGTGACCGTGTGCACGACCTCGACGAGCTTCATGACCTGGGCGGGGTTGAAGAAGTGCATGCCGATGACGTCCTGCGGCCGCGAGGTGACCTTCGCGCAGTCGATGATCGGGAGCGACGACGTGGTGGTGGCGAGGATGGTGCCGGGTCGGCAGATCCGGTCGAGGTCGCGGAAGAGCTCCTGCTTGACGGCGAGGTCCTCGGCGATCGCCTCGACGACGAGGTCGACGTCGGCGAGCGCCTCGCGCCCGGTGACCCCGGCGACCCGCCCGAGGAGGGCGTCGGCGGCCTCGGCGGTCATCCGGCCCTTCTCCAGCTGGCGGGCGGTGCTGCGGCCGAGAGCGGTGACCACACCGGCGACCTTCTCGTCGGAGCGCGCGACGAAGGTGACGGCATACCCGGCGGTGGCGAACACCTCGATGATGCCGGTCGCCATCGTCCCCGAGCCGACGACGCCCACGCTCGACACCCGGCGCAGCTCGACTCCGGGAGGCGTGCCGCCGGTGGGCGTCTGCGCGTCGGGCACGACCTGGGGCGACCCGGGCTCGGCGTACGTGTAGAACCCACGGCCGCTCTTGCGACCCAGCAGCCCGGCGCTCACCATCTGCTTGATGATCGGGCTGGGGGCGTGCAGCCGGTTGCGGCCCTGGCGGTACATCGTGTCGAGGATCTCGTATGCCGTGTCGAGACCGATGAGGTCCAGGAGCGCGAGCGGGCCCATGGGATAACCGCAGCCGTAGCGCATCGCCGCGTCGAGGTCCTCCCGGGTGGCGTAGCGGCTCTCGTACATCCCCACCGCGTGGTTGAGGTAGCCGAAGAGCAGCGCGTTGGCGATGAAGCCCGCCTTGTCCCCCACGACGACGGGCTTCTTGCCGAGCCGCTCGGCGAGCGCCTTGACGTCCTCGAAGACGTCGTCGGCGGTGATCACCGTGCGGATGACCTCGACGAACTGCTGCACCGGCGCAGGGTTGAAGAAGTGCATGCCGACGACCCGCTTGGGGTTCGACGTCGCCACGGCGATCTCGGTGACCGGCAGGGACGACGTGTTGGTCGCGAGGACGGCATCGGCCGAGACGACCTGGTCGACGCGGCCGAGAAGCTCCTTCTTGAGGTCGAGGTGCTCCGGGACGGCCTCGACGACGAGCTGGCAGCCGGCCAGGTCACCGAGGTCCGTCGTGTACCTCACCCGCTCGTGCAGCGCGTCGTGCTCCTCCTGGGTCAGCTTGCCGCGGGCCAGGGCCCGTCCGGTGGAGCCGGCGAGCACCTGCCTGCCGTGCTCGACCCCCGCCTCGTCGACATCGACCGCGACGACGTCGATCCCCGAGCGGGCGAAGACCTCCACGATCCCGGCACCCATCGTGCCGAGTCCGATCACACCCACCCTCGTGAAGTTCCGCGTCATGTCGGCGATCCTTGCAGAGGCGCCGAGGGCCGACGAGACCCGTTGGGCGTGACGCTTCACACCCGACGCCGGGACGGACAAGCGTCTGTGCGCCGCGCGGGTGCGGCCGGGTCACCAGTCCTGACCGGCGGCGACGAGCTCTGCCTCGATCGCGAGCCGCTCGCCGGAGTGCAGTGGGGGAAGACCGACATCCGTGGGCAGGTCGAGCCGCTCGCACAGCTGGAGGAGCAGGTGGTCGTACGCCGCGAGGACAGCCCTCAGCCGCATCGCCCGGTGTGGCGCGTCGCCCTCCTCGACCCGGCGGATCTCCGCCTCCAGGCGGCGCAGCTCCAGGCACAGCAGCACGGTCGGGAGCTGCTCCGCCTGGGGTACCGGCCGAACCCGCCGGTACAGCCGTCGGGCACCCTCCACCGCCGGGCGGAGGACCCGGGGCGGCTCACCCTCGAGGAACCAGCGCAGGGCCTCGCCCTGGGCGATGAACCAGGCTCCGGGCAGCACAACGAGAGCGCCCGCCAGCAGGGCTGCCCTCATCGGCCTCACCTCACCAGAAGTGTGCGCCCGGTGACCCGCCTCAGGCAACGGATGTGCGGACGAATCCGAGCAAGTCCTGGTCGGTAGGGTGACCCGTCGTGCGACTGGTGATCGCGACGTGCAGCGTCGACTACGAGGGGCGGCTCTCGGCGCACCTGCCACTCGCCACGCGTCTCCTCCTCGTCAAGGCCGACGGCTCGGTGCTCGTCCACTCCGACGGTGGGTCCTACAAGCCGCTCAACTGGATGTCGCCCCCCTGCGCGCTGGCGGAGGTCCAGCCGGACCGCACCGAGGCGGAGGAGGGCGTGACCGCTGTCTGGGTCGTCCAGCACGCCAAGTCCGAGGACCGGTTGCGGGTACGGATCCACGAGGTGCACCACGACAGCTCGCACGAGCTCGGCGTCGACCCGGGTCTCGTCAAGGACGGCGTGGAGGCCCACCTCCAGAGGCTCCTCGCCGAGCACATCACGACGCTCGGCGACGGCTGGAGCCTGACCCGCCGTGAGTACTTGACCGCCATCGGACCGGTCGACATCCTCTGCCGGGACGGCAGCGGCGCCACCGTCGCGGTCGAGATCAAGCGGCGGGGCGACATCGACGGGGTGGAGCAGCTCACCCGCTACCTCGAGCTCATGAACCGCGACCCGCACCTCGCCCCGGTGACCGGTGTCTTCGCCGCCCAGGTCATCCGTCCCCAGGCCCGCACCCTGGCGGAGGACCGCGGCATCCGCTGCGTCGTCCTCGACTACGACACGCTCAAGGGCATCGACACGAGCGAGCACCGGCTGTTCTGAGCCGGCCCGTGGCAGCGCCGAGGGCGCGACGGTCGGGCCGCGGCGGTGAGGCACGGCGGCGGCCAGGCACGCGGCGGCCAGGCGCACGGAGGTCAGGCCGCGGCCCAGGGAGTGACGGCCCAGCCGTCGTCGCCCACGTCCAGGCGGAGCCGGTCCCGGGCCCCGCCCGGGGCCGAGGTCCTCCCCAGGTGCGCAAGCACGCCCGCGAGCGTGTCCGGCGCGACCGTCACGAGCACACGCTCGCCCCGGTGCTGGTCCGCGATCGCCTGGAGCTCCGCCATGACGTCCGCACTTTCCGGCCAGGGCCCGTACGTCGCGGCGAGCCCCGGCTCCTCGGCACCCGAGACGTCCCCCGAGCTCACGAGCAGCAGGGTTGCGGCGCAGTGCAGGGCCATGTCCGGCACGCTACCCGCCGCGCTCGGGTCACGCCGGGGCGGGCGTGACGTCGTCCACCGACAGTCCGCGGGAGGCGCGGATGACCTCGACGAAGCGGAGCATGATGTCGTTGAGCCCGAAGTCCTTGGGCGTGAAGACCTCCGCGACCCCGAGCTCTTTGAGCCGAGCAGCATCGGACTCGGGGATGATGCCCCCGACGATGACCGGCACGTCTCCGGCACCTGCCGCCCGCAGCCGGTCGAGCACCTCGGGCACGAGCTGCATGTGCGACCCCGAGAGGATCGAGATGCCGACGAGGTGGACGTCCTCGGCCACGGCGGCCGCGACGATCTCCTCGGGTGTGAGCCGGATGCCCTGGTAGACCACCTCGAACCCAGAGTCTCGGGCACGAACGGCGACCTGCTCCGCGCCGTTGGAGTGCCCGTCGAGGCCGGGCTTGCCCACGAGCACCCGCAGCCGCTCGCCCAGCTCCTCGCCGGTGCGCGCGACCAGTGCCCGGACATCAGCGAGCGCCTCGGACCCGCCGCCGACGCCGACGGAGCCCGAGACCCCCGTCGGGGCACGGAACTCACCGAACACGGCACGCAGCGCCCCCGCCCACTCCCCCGTCGTCACCCCCGCGCGGGCGCACTCGAGAGTCGCGGCCATGAGGTTCGTCGGACCCTCCGCGTCGGCCTGCAGCCGGGCGAGCGCGGATGCCGTTCGCTGGCGCCCCTCCGGCTCGGCGTCGCGCTCCTCTCGCCACCGGCGGACGGCGGCGACCGCCACAGCCTCGACGCCCGGGTCGACCGTCTGGGTGGCGGCGTCGAGGTCGGCCGTCAGGGGGTTGGGCTCGGTGGTCTGGAAGCGGTTGACGCCCACGACGACGTCCTCGCCGGCCTCGATCCGCTGTCGGCGCAGCGCGTGCGATGCCACGAGCTCGGACTTCAGGTAGCCGCCCTCGACGGCGGCCACGGCGCCACCCATCCCCTGGACCCGGTCGATCTCCGCCCGGGCGCCCTCCACGAGCTCGGCGACCTTGGCGGCGACCACGACCGAGCCGTCGAAGAGGTCGTCGTACTCCAGGAGGTCCGACTCGTAGGCCAGCACCTGCTGCATGCGCAGCGACCACTGCTGGTCCCACGGCCGAGGCAGGCCGAGTGCCTCGTTCCAGGCCGGTAGCTGCACGGCTCGGGCCCGGGCATCCTTGGACAGGGTGACCCCGAGCATCTCCAGGACGATGCGCTGGACGTTGTTCTCGGGCTGCGCCTCGGTGAGCCCGAGCGAGTTGACCTGGACCCCGTAGCGGAACCGGCGCTGTTCGGGGTCCTCCACGCCGAAGCGATCCCTGGTCAGCTCATCCCAGAGCTCGACGAAGGCGCGCATCTTGCACATCTCCTCGACGAACCGCACGCCCGCGTTGACGAAGAAGGAGATTCGGGCGACGACCTCACCGAACCGGTCGGGTGGCACCTGACCCGAGGCCTGAACCGTGTCGAGGACGGCGATGGCGGTACACATGGCGAAGGAGATCTCCTGCACCGGAGTCGCCCCCGCCTCCTGCAGGTGATAGCTGCAGATGTTGACGGGGTTCCACCGCGGCATCTCGGCCACCGTGTAGGCCACGAGGTCGGTGGTGAGGCGCAGCGACGGCCCCGGCGGGAACACATAGGTGCCCCGCGACAGGTACTCCTTGATGATGTCGTTCTGCGTGGTCCCGGACAGGGCGGGCACGGCCTGCACCGGGTCGTCACCGGCCGCCTCCGCCTGCTCCTCCGCGGCCACCTGGTAGAGCGCCAGGAGCCACATCGCGGTCGCGTTGATGGTCATCGAGGTGTTCATCCGCGCGAGCGGGATGTCGGCGAAGAGCGCCCGCACATCGCCGATGTGAGAGACGGGCACGCCGACCTTGCCGACCTCTCCGCGAGCGAGCACGTGGTCGGGGTCGTACCCCGTCTGGGTCGGGAGGTCGAAGGCCACCGACAGCCCCGTCTGGCCCTTGGCGAGGTTCCGTCGGTAGAGGGCGTTGCTCGCGGCGGCGCTGGAGTGACCGGCATACG
Organism: Ornithinibacter sp.; assembly: GCA_029266735.1. Lineage (GTDB taxonomy): Bacteria > Actinomycetota > Actinomycetes > Actinomycetales > Dermatophilaceae > Fodinibacter. Next base: position 3,318 of record JAQSWG010000087.1, on the reverse strand, counting down.
TCCGCATCACCCACGGGCGGTCACGCTCGCGACGGGAGGCCTCGGTGCTCTCGGACATGCGTCGAACGGTAGCCGCGTCGTTCGTCGCGCCGGAAGCGGCGAACACGGTGAGAGTGCCCACACGACAGCACGCGCTGGGATACCGGCGTGGCCGGCCACGACCCACGGCAGGCGTCGTCGCCACCCCCACCGGGTGGCACCGACGTCACCGGGTCAACCGGCCGCCGCGGCGAGAGGGCGCGCGTCGACCGGCGGTCCTGCCAGCAGGCGGCTCAGCCGGGCTCGGCGCAGCAGTCGCCGGGTGCGGTCGTCCGCGGCCACGATGCGCAGCGGGCGCCCGGCCACTCTCGACCTGCGCAGGCACTCGACGATGAAACCGAACCCCGTCGCGTCGGCGACGTGGACCTCTCCGAGGTCCAGCAGCACGGGTGAGCTCCCCCCAACGATGAGCCCGTGCAGCCGTAACCGCAGGTCCGCCACCGTGCGGACATCGAGCTGACCGCGCAGTGTCACGTGACACCCGCGGTCGTCGTGGTGCTCCGTCATGGCCACGATGGCCGTCCCCCGGTCCCCCACGGTGCCTCCCTCTCCCTTGAACGTGCCTCCATTGAACAGACCGGACCGGCTGGGCGTCTCCCCCATTCGGGTAAAGAACCGGCAAAGAACGGACAATGTCAGTTTGGTGCCACGTGGGCCCCGAGGAGGCGTCTGCGAGGCTTGACCCATGGTCAACCTCACTCGGATCTACACGCGGACCGGCGACGACGGCACCACCGCGCTCGGTGACCTCAGCCGGACGCGCAAGACCGACCCCCGTCTCGCGGCATACGCGGACGCCAACGAGGCGAACGCCGCCATCGGCGTCGCGGTGGCCTGCGGTGAGCTGCCCGACGACGTGCGCACCGTCCTCACCCGGGTGCAGAACGACCTCTTCGACGTCGGGGCGGACCTGTCCACCCCGCTCCAGCGCTCCTACGACTACCCGCCGCTGCGGGTGAAGGAGGAGTGGGTCATCGAGCTGGAGGCCGACTGCGACCGTTACCTGGAGCGGCTCGAGAAGCTCCGGTCCTTCATCCTCCCCGGGGGCTCGGCGGGCGCAGCGCACCTCCACCTCGCCCTCACGGTGGTGCGCCGCGCGGAACGCTCGGTCTGGGCGGCCCTCGACGCGTACGGCACGGAGTCGGGCGAGACGCGTGGCCAGGGCGGCGTCAACCCGGTCACCGCGGCCTACCTCAACCGGCTCTCCGACCTGCTCTTCGTGCTGGCCCGGTGCGCCAACCTCCCGGGTGGCGACGTGCTCTGGTCCCCGGGCGGCGGCCGCGAGAGCCCACCCGACCAGCACCGCTGACCGCCGCACCTCCGCACCGCCCGGATGCCGTCCGCCCTCCGCCGTCCACGGTCACGCGAGCGGTGGAGGCCTCAGGCGACGTTGGTGTTGTATCCCGGCGGACCGGACTCCAGCCAGGCGCGCACAGCGGTGTAGGCGGCCGGGACGAAGGCGAACTCGCACGCCCGAGCCCCCGCGCGCGCAGTCACGGCCACCGGGTCGACGAGACCGGGGATGGGGTCGCGCAACGGCGTCGGGACGCCGAGGTCGAGCTCCCCGCGCGCCCAGGAGACCTCCGGGCGCAGGGAGGGGCCCACGACGCTGAACCACTCGAACCGGTCGGACCCCAGCCGCGCGAGACCGAGGCGCCACCGGGCCATCGGACGGTCCCGGCGCGCGCACAGCATGACGGGACGGCCGTCCCCGGCGATGAAGCGTCGGCGCGCCCACACGAACGTGAGCGCGCCGACGAGGAGGAGGACGACGAGGGCGAGAGCCAGCTCGGCGACGGCGAGTGGCGTCATCCGAGCGGTCTCCTGCCCTCGATGTCAGGAGCCCATGCCGCTGGCGTCGACGGACTCGGCGACGATCGTCACCCGGTCGTGGTCCACCGAGAGGAACCCTCCGTCGATCTGCGCCGATCGCCAGCTGCCACCGGAGTTGACCCGCACCTCGCCCTCGGCGAGGACGCAGAGGAGCGGCTGGTGACCCGGCAGGATGCCCAGGTCGCCCTCGATCGAGCGGGCGCTGACCTGGCTCGCCTCGCCCTCCCAGACCTTGCGGTCGGCGGCGACGAGTTCAACCTGCAATGAGCTCACGGTCAGTCCTCCACGCGGGAAACGGTGTTCCCGGAGTGTATCGGGCGGGATGCCGTGCGGAGGACGCGGCCGGTCTGCCGATCACGCCGCTGCCACCCTCCGTCACGCACCGAGGCGACGCATCACCACGAACTCCGGAACAGGCTGCGGCACAACCTCATAGCGAGGCTCGATCCACCGGAGCAGCGGGTCGGAGGCCGTCCTGCTCGCGGGGTCCGGCCCGGCGAGGTCGAGGTACGTCGTCGAGATGAGGAGGCATGCCGGCTCCCTGCCGGTTCGCTCGATCCAGTCGACCGCGGCCTGGTTGGCGCCGCGGAACGCCCCGAGCCACAGGATGTTCGTGTCCATCGGCCCGTCGGCGAAGGCGAACGCGGCCGGGACGCCGTACGCCAGAAGGCCGTCCCCGTCTCGCTGACAGCTCGCCACGGCCTTCTCCACCCGCTCGGTCTCCCGGTGTATCTCGCTGCTCGTGAGGATGCCGGTGGCCGCGCCGCTGTCGACCCGATCCGAGAGCCGCCACGGTGCCGGGTCCCGAAAGGGCTGGATGGTGTGCGTCGCGAACAGCACCGCTGTCGACGTCACGGCGGCGACCACCCACCATCCCGCCGAGGCCGTGCGCGCCAGCGATCCCGTCGCGACGAGCACCGCGCACAGGGCAGGCGCCGTGGCGCCGGCGACCGCGCCCCACTGCGGAGACGACGAGGTCAGCAAGCTGATGAGCGGTGCCTGGACGGCCAAGGGGAGGACCGCGACGACCAGCAGGGCACCCAGACCGGCTGGCCTGAAGCTCGCCGCCGGCGCGGCGTCCGTCGTCGAGGTTCCCCGGTCCATGCTCAGGTCCCCCCGGTCCACTTGCTCCACCCGGTCTGCCCGGTCCACGCCGTCCGCGCCGGAGGCGGGGCGGCGTGCACCACGCATCTGAAGGGCCCACACCGCAGCGGGGAGCAGGAGGACACCGACGAGGACCAGGGCGAGGACACCGCTCGTCATACCGGTCATGGGCACCTCGGCCTGGGCTCCCGCGGGGATCTCACGGACCGCCGTCGGCGCCAGCACGAGGGGCACCACGGCGAGCAGCAGCGCGCGAAGGCGGATGGGGAGTGGTGGAAGGCTCGCCAGCACCGCGAGCGCGACAGCGACGCGCACCGGCGTCGACGAGAACGTGGTGGCATA
>JAQSWG010000086.1 GCA_029266735.1 Ornithinibacter sp. | reverse complement strand
GGGCTGCGGCACCTCGACCGGGGAGGACCCCGGCTCGGAGGCCATGGCGACCTCGAGCGCCTCGGCCTCCCCAGCGGCAACGACGGGCGGGACGGCCACCCCGCCGGCCGGCGACGCCATGGTCGCCGGCGCCTACCTCACCGCAGCGGAGTACGAGAGCCAGATGGCCGAGCGTGAGGGCACCGCCGTCGTCTACTTCTTCCACGCGCCGTGGTGTCCGGACTGCCGGGCGACCGAGGAGGCCATCGAGGCCGACGGCGTCCCGGCCGGACTCACCGTCGTCAAGGTGGACTTCGACTCCGCGACGGACCTGCGGCGGAAGCACGGCGTCACGCAGCAGCACACCTTCGTCCAGGTCGGCCCGGACGGCGAGCAGCTCGAGAAGTGGACCGGCTCGCGCAGCGGCGCCGAGATCAAGGCCAAGACGGTCTGAGGTGGTGGTCGCCCTGGGCGGCGCCCTCCTGGCGGGTGCCCTGACGACGCTCGCCCCGTGTGCCCTGTCCCTGCTGCCCGTCGTCGTCGGCGGCTCGGTGTCCGGTGCGTCCGACGCCACGGCCGTCCGCCGGGCGCTTCTCGTCACCGGGTCCCTCGGCGCCTCGGTCTTCCTCTTCACCCTCGCGCTCAAGGCGTCGACGGCGCTGATCGACGTCCCGCCGCAGGTGTGGCGCTGGCTGAGCGGGGGGATCCTCGTCGCGCTCGGGGTCGCGGCGCTCGCCCCCGGCCTGTGGGACCGCGTGGCGGTGGCGACCGGCCTGAGCAGTGGGAGTGCGCGGGGACTGGCAGCGGCGCACCGGCGGGGCGGCACCCTGGGGGCGGTGCTCACCGGCGCGGCCCTCGGCCCGGTGTTCACCTCCTGCAGCCCCCTCTTCGCCTACGTCGTCGTCACCGTGCTGCCCGCCGAGCCGAGCCGCGGACTGGCGCTGCTCACGGCATACGTCATCGGTCTCGTCACGGTGCTGTTCTCGATCGCCCTGGCCGGTCAGCGGCTCGTGTCGCGGCTGCGCTGGGCGGCCGACCCGCAGTCGCCGTTCCGACGCGTGATCGGTGCGCTCTTCGTCGTGCTGGGGGTCCTCGTCGGGACCGGGCTGATGCAGGACGTCGAGGTCTGGGTGCTCGAGAACGCGCCGGTGGCGCCGTGGGAGATCGGGTCGGACATCGGCCGGTCATGAGCGGGCAGACTGCCCGGGTGGACGACGTCGTCGTGGAGCGGGTCCTGCGGGCCGTGGAGCAGGTGCCCCGCGGCCGGGTGGTCTCCTACGGCGACCTCGCCGCCCTCGTCGGGATCGGCCCCCGCCAGGTGGGCACCATCATGCGGCTGTACGGGTCCAACGTCACGTGGTGGCGGGTGACGAACGCGTCCGGGGCCCTGCCGACCGCCCTCATGGACGAGGTCCGGGAGCGGTGGGCGGCCGAGGGGATCCTCCTTCGGCGCGACGGTCGCGGCTGCCGCATCGTGGACCACCGGGCCGACCTCTCTCGCCTGTCCGCGGACTGGGAACGCGCCACGGCGGATCTCGCCGGGTGAGGATGTCCGCATGACGAGGAGCAGGTATGCCGCCCGGCTGGCAGTGCTCGGCGTGTTCGCCGCCACGGCCCTCGCCGCCTGCTCGGGAAGCGACGAGGTGGGAGAGGTCCCCGCACCCCCGGCGACGGGCGCCACGGCATCCACGCCCAGCACGTCGGCGCCGTCGGCCAGCCCGGCTCCGCGCAGCACCGCCGTGCCGGACCTCGACGTGGAGGTCGTCGCGGAGGGGTTCGAGCACGGGTGGGACATCGGCTTCCTCCCGGACGGACGGGCGCTGGTGTCCGAGCGGCCCGGGCGGATCTCGCTCGTCTCCGGGCTGCGGGAGGGGGCCAGGGTCAGCCGGGTGGATGCGGATCTCGACGACGTCTTCGTGCAGGGCGAGGGCGGGCTCATGGGGATGGTGGTGCACCCGGACTTCGCGTCCTCGCGGTTGTTCACCACCTGCCAGACGCACGAGGACGGTGGCTCCCCGGACGACGTCCGGCTCGTCACCTGGCGGCTGAGCGCGGACGGGTCGTCGGCCGAGCGGGTGCGCAACCTGCTCACCGGGCTGCCCATCTCGACCGGTCGGCACTCGGGCTGCCGCCCGGAGATCGCCGCCGACGGCGCACTGCTCGTCGGTACCGGGGACGTCGCGCGGGGGCGGATCCCCCAGGACCGCACCAGCCTCGGCGGCAAGGTGCTCCGACTCGACCTCGAGAGCGGGGACCCGTTGCCGGACAACCCCTTCGCGTCCTCGGGCAACCAGCGGGAGCGGTACGTCTACAGCTACGGCCACCGCAACATCCAAGGGGTGGCGGTGCAGCCGGGCACCGGGGAGGTCTACACGGCGGAGCACGGTCCCAGCAGCAACGACGAGGTCAACCTCATCCGCGCCGGAGCCAACTACGGCTGGGACCCGTCGCGCGGCGGCACCCGGGACGGCTACGACGAGAGCGTCCCGATGACCGACCGGGAGCGCTTCCCGGACGCTCTGCCCGCCATCTGGCAGTCCGGTCGCAGCACGGAGGCCGTGTGCTCCGCCGAGTTCCTCGAGGGCGAGCAGTGGGCGGGGCTGGAGGGTGCCCTCGTCGTCACCGCGCTGAAGGGGGCCAAGCTGCTGCTGCTCACCCTCGAGGACGACGGCACCCTGGCCGAGGTGTCCGTTCCGGAGGAGACGGACGGCCCGTTCGGGCGGCTCCGGGCGGCGCGGATGGGCCCGGACGGAGCGCTCTACGTCACGACGACCAACGGCGACGACGACAAGCTCCTCCGTATCACCCCCCGCTCCTGAAGGACGTCGCGCCGGTCGACGAGGCGCCCGAGAAGGCGGCGCCACACGAGGGGTCACGACATGCGGAGGGGAGGCGCCCGGCATCCGCGTGTCGCGACCCCTCGACGCGGGAGCCCCCCAGCCCTGTGGATGACCCGGCCGGCCGATCGGCGGTTCGGGGCAGGCTGCCGGCATGGGGGAGCTCGTCCTGCCGGCGGCGCTCGAGGGCCGGGCCTTCACGGTGGCCGAGGCTCGGGATGCCGGCGTTCGCCCGACTGACCTGCGGACCGCCCGCCTCCACATTCCCACCCGGGCGGTCCGCTGCCGGGACGAGCCCGAGTGCCTTCGCGCCCAGGTCGCCGCCTTCTCGCGAGCCCTGCCCCCGGACGCCGCGTTCTCCCACGTGACTGCGGCCCGGCTGCTGGACCTGCCGTTGCCCCGTCAGCTCGTGGACGACGGGGCGGACCTGCACGTCATGCGCGACTCCACTCGACCGCGCGTCCGCCGCTCCGGATGCATCGGCCACAGGGGTCTCGAGCGGCGCGCGGTCGTCGAGCTCGACGGCCTACGAGTCGTCGGGCCGGCCGACACGTGGGTCGACCTCGGCGAGGTGGTGGGTCGCGGCATACGGCTGGACGACCTCGTCGTCGCGGGCGACGTCGTGGCTCGTCGCCTCGTCGCGGGACCGGACAGGGGGCCCATCGGCCGGTCCCTTGACGGCGGCCGACTTCCCGACCACGGACAGGGCGCACTTCGCCTGGCGCTCGAGGCGCGGGTCCGGCCGCGCGGCAAGGCACTCCTCGCGGGCGCGTTGCCACTCGTGCGAGCGGGGTCCCGATCGCCGATGGAGACCCGGGCGCGGCTGATGTTCCACCGGGCAGGCTTCCCGGAGCCGGAGCTGAACGCCGACGTGCGCGACGCCCACGGCGGGTGGCTGCTCGAGGGCGACCTCGTCTGGCGGCAGCAGCGAGTCGTCGGCGAGTACCAGGGCTCCGACCACGGCTCCATCAGGCGGCGCAGCGCCGACGCATCCCGGGCGACATCGGCCGAGGACCACGGGTATCGGGTCATGGAGATCTTCGCCGAGGACGTCTTCGGCGGGGGACGTCGTCGGGCGTGCCTGACCCGCTTCGCACGGGCCATGCACCTCGACCTCGCGACGCTGAGGATCGGCTGATGCTCTGTCGAGGGGTCACGACACGCTGAGCCGGCGGTTGTCGCTTCCGCGTGTCACGACCCCTCGAGTCCCCGGACGGTCACGCGGCGTCGACGATGGTCGTGACGACCTCGGTCACGGAGGGGGAGCGGGGGGTCGACGAGAAGCCGAAGCGGCACGGTGGGTCCACGGGGCGCAGGTGCCCCAGCGGGATGCCGTCCAGCTCGCCCTCGAGGCCGGTCACGGTCCGCAGGTCGGTCGCGGCGTAGAACTCGCGGCGGCCCTCGCGGGCGGCGCCACGGGTCCGGACGCCGCTCATCGCCACTCGTGCCACCGGGTCGAGGGCCGTCGCCCAGGCGGGGCTCTCCGCGAGCGGGCGGGGGACGAGGCGCAGGAGGTGACCGAGCGGCATACGCCCCCCGACAGCGAGCCGGAGGTCGAGCGAGGGCGATGCGACGACCCACTCCACACCGGTGTCGGCCACCGAGAACGGCTCGACCCGGACCTCGTCGAAGACGTACGTCGACGACACCAGGGCCGCGACGTCGGCCGTGGGGGCGACCAACACCCGGTGGCCGTCGGCACGCTCCACCATCGCGTCGCCGAACGCTCCGAACGGGCTCTCGCGCCACCGTCCGACGACGACCCGCACCCCGCTGCTCGAGCCCACGCCCGCGATCCGTCCGCGAAACCGCTGACGCGCACCCATGCCGTCATTGTCCGCACTAGGGTCCCGACATGGCAGCGGCGCCCTCGTCAGGAACCACGGCGGCCCTCACCCCTGCGGCCCGACGCGGCTACGGCCTGGGGTCGGTCGCCACCGGATCGTTCGGCACCGTGCCCGGTCTGCTCCTCCTGCCCTACCTCACCGACCGGCTGGGGGTCACCGCCGGGCTCGCGGGCCTCATCGTCTTCCTCCCCAAGGCGTGGGACGTCGTCCTCAACCCCGTGGCCGGGCGGATCAGCGACCGGTCGACCAACCCGGCGGGTCGTCGTCGTCCCTTCCTCATCCGTTCTGGTGTCCTCCTGGCGGTGGCGTTCGTCCTCCTGTTCTCGGGACCCACCTCGCCCACCGGCGTCGCCGCCACCTGGGTGGTCCTCCTCTTCGTGGGCTGTGCGACGGCGTACGCCTTCTTCCAGGTGCCCTACGTCGCGATGCCGGCCGAGATGACCGACGACTACGACGAGCGCACCCGCCTGATGACCTGGCGGGTCGCGATCCTTGCGCTGGCCATCCTCGTGAGCGGCGGGCTGAGCCCGGTGATCCGTGACGCGCTGGGGCCGGTCTGGGGCTACCGTGGCGTCGGCCTGTTCGTCGGCGCGCTCATCCTCGTCGGCACGGTGGGCGCGTGGTGGGGCACCCGTTCCACGCCGATGAGCCGAGCCGCCACCGCGGGCGGCAGCCTGCGCGACCAGCTCGCCATCATCGCGGCCTCCCGGTCGTTCCGGACCCTCCTCACCGTCTTCGTGCTCCAGGCTCTGGCGACCGGGGCCATGCTCGCCGGAGTGGACTACGTCGCCAGGGTCCTCCTCGGCAGCAGCGGGGCCTCGACGGTGCTCTTCGTCTGCTTCGTCGCCCCCGCGCTCCTCGTCACGCCTCTGTGGCAACGGGTCGGCGAGGCGCGCGGCAAGCGCACGGGATACGTCTGGGGCTCGTTGCTCCTGGGCATCGGTGCCCTCGCGACGCTGCTCACCGTGCAGCTCGGCGTCGCAGCGACCGCAGCGACTGTGGCCGTCGTGGGCGTGGGATACGCGGCCTGCCAGATGTTCCCCCTCGCGATGCTCCCTGACGTCGCCGCCGACGACACGGCCCGCACCGGCGAGGACCGCGCGGGGACGTACACCGGTGTCTGGACGGCCGGCGAGACGCTCGGGCTGGCGGTCGGGCCCTTCCTGTATGCCGGCATCCTCGCCCTCGGCGGTTACGTGTCGTCGACGGATGCCGCGGCGGCGCAACCCGACTCGGCGCGCTCGGCCATCGCCCTGGGTTTCACCGTCGTCCCCGCGGTGCTCGTCGCCATCTCGCTGGTGGTCCTGCGCCGGTACCGGCTCGACGAGGAGGTGCACCGATGAGCGAACTCACCCGTGGTGCGATGAGCACCGAGGAGGTTCTCGCGACCCTGCGGACCCTCCAGTCCGCCGACCTCCCCGCCCACGGCGGCCGGACGCTCGCCTACGTCTACGACTCGGGCCTCGCGGACGCGGACGCGGTCGGGCTCGAGGCGCTGGCGATGTTCGCGTCGTCGAACGCGCTCGACCCCACGGCCTTTCCGTCACTGCAACGCATGGAGAACGACCTCGTCGCCATGGCGGGCGGGCTGCTCGACGCACCGACCGGGTATGCCGGGTCCGTCACCTCCGGTGGCACCGAGTCGATCCTCCTCGCGGTGCTCGCGGCCCGGGAGGCCGCCGGGCTCGAGGACCCGAGCATGGTCCTGCCCACGACGGCCCACGCCGCCTTCCACAAGGCCGCCAAGTACCTGGGGGTGCGGGCGGTCGTCGTCGACGTCGACCCGCGGACGCTGCGCGCTGATCCGCGCGCGATGGCCGGGGCGGTCGACGGGTCCACGGTGCTCGTCGTGGCCTCGGCCCCTTCCTACGCCCACGGAGTCGTCGACCCGGTCGCCGAGGTCGCCGGACACGCGGCGGCACGCGGTGTCCGGTGCCACGTGGACGCGTGCATCGGCGGCTGGGTGCTCCCGCACCTCACCGACGTCGGCCCGTGGTCCTTCGCCGCGGACGGCGTGACGAGCATCAGCGTCGACCTGCACAAGTACGCCTACACCCCCAAGGGCGTCTCCCTGCTGCTGCACCGCTCGGCCGCACTTCGTGCGGGTCACTTCTTCGCGTCGGCCGACTGGCCGGGCTACACGATGCTCAACACGACCACGCAGTCCACCCGCTCGGGCGGGCCGCTGGCCGCCGCCTGGGCGGTGACCCAGCACATCGGTCTCGACGGCTACGCGAGGCTGGCTCGTGGTGCTCGGCAGGCGACCCTCGACGTGGCGGCCGCCGCGGCCGGCATCCCAGGGCTTCGGGTCGTGGCCCCGCCGGACGCGACCCTCCTGGCCCTGGCGACCGACGGCTCCTGCGACGTCTTCACCGTGGCCGACGAGATGCGTGAGCGCGGGTGGTACGTCCAGCCGCAGCTGGCCCACCGCGCCCTCCCGGCCACCCTCCACCTCACCCTGTCGGCCGCGACGGCACCGTCGGTGCCCGAGCTGGTCGTCGCCCTCGCCGACTCCGTCGCCACGGCACGGGGGGCGGGCCCGGTGGCGGTCGACCCGGCACTGGCCTCTCTCCTCGCGTCGCTCGACCCGACCACGCTGGACGACGTCGGCTTCGCTCGCCTGCTCGCTGCCGCCGGACTGGCGGGGGACGACGGCCGACTGGCGCTGCCCACCCGGATGGCGCCGGTCAACGCGCTCCTCGACCGCTGCCCACCGCCTCTTCGAGAGGCTCTCCTCCTCGGGGTCCTCGACCGTTTGGCGCGTCCTTCCGGTGCCTGAGGGTGCCCGGTTGCCCCCGGTGTGGCCGCGGTGTTGGCTGGGTGGCTCCACCCGCCGGACCGAAGGACGACGATGAGCGACGCGACGCCTGACCTCGCCCTCTCGCACACCGTCGGGCCCAAGGAGCCCGCCCTCCTCGAGCAGACGATCGGTGACAACCTCGACGCAGCCGTCGCCCGCGTGCCGGAACGGGACGCCCTCGTCGACCGGTCGGCCGGCATCCGGTTGACGTATGCCGAGCTGGGCGCCGAGGTCGACCGGCTCGCCCGGGCGCTCATCGCCGTCGGCGTGGCGATGGGCGACCGCGTGGGCATCTGGGCACCGAACTGCGCCGAGTGGACCCTGACGCAGTACGCGACGGCCAAGGTGGGGGCCATCCTCGTTCCCATCAACCCGGCCTACCGGTCACACGAGCTGACCTATGTGCTCAACCAGGCCGGGGTACGGCTGCTCGTCACGGCGGCGTCCTTCCGGTCCTCGGACTACGTCGCGATGGTCGCCTCGGTGCGCCAGGAGTGCTCGGCGCTCGAGGAGGTGGTCGTCCTCGGGGAGGAGTCGTGGGCGATGCTTCTGGAGCGCGCCGAGGAGGTGAGCCCGGAGCGGCTGTCCATGGTCCAGGCGGAGCTGAGCCCACAGGACCCGATCAACGTGCAGTACACCTCCGGCACCACCGGGTTCCCCAAGGGCGCGACGCTCAGCCACCACAACATCCTCAACAACGGCTACCTCGTCGGCGAGGTCTGCCGCTACACCGAGGAGGACCGCATCTGCATCCCCGTGCCCTTCTACCACTGCTTCGGCATGGTCATGGGCAACCTGGCGGCGACATCGCACGGGGCGTGCACGGTCATCCCGGCGCCCGGGTTCGACCCGGCGCTGACCCTGGAGGCGGTCGCCGAGGAGCGCTGCACCTCGCTCTACGGCGTGCCGACGATGTTCATCGCGGAGTGGGCCCTCCCGAACCTCGCGTCGTACGACCTCACCTCCGTGCGCACCGGCATCATGGCCGGTTCCCCCTGCCCGGAGTCGACGATGACCAAGCTCATCGAGGCCGGCATCGACGAGATGACGATCTGCTACGGCATGACGGAGACGTCCCCGGTGTCGACCCAGACCCGCACGGACGACTCGTTGGAGCGCAAGGTGGGCACCGTCGGCGCGGTGCACCCGCACCTCGAGATCAAGGTCGTCGACCCCGTCACCCGCGAGACCCTGCCGCGGGGTGAGGCCGGTGAGCTGTGCACCAAGGGGTACTCGGTGATGCTCGGCTACTGGGACGAGCCGGAGAAGACCGCCGAGGTGCTCGTCGACGGGTGGATGCACACCGGGGACCTCGCCGTTCTGGACACCGACGGCTACGTCCGCATCACCGGCCGGATGAAGGACATGGTGATCCGCGGTGGCGAGAACATCTCCCCCCGCGAGGTCGAGGAGTTCCTCCGCACCCACCCGGGCGTCCTCGATGTACAGGTCATCGGCGTGCCGGACTCGCGGTACGGCGAGGAGCTCTGCGCGTGGGTCCGGGTGCGCGACGGCGCCCCGCCGTTGACCGCTGAGGCGTTGCGCGAGTTCGCATCCGGGCGGCTCGCGCACTACAAGATCCCGCGTTACGTGCGCGTCGTCGACGAGTTCCCGATGACGGTGACCGGCAAGGTCCGCAAGGTCGAGATGCGCGAGATCACCGTCTCCGAGCTGGGCCTCTGACCCAGCGCGCGGACGGGCCGCCTGCCGTCACGCAGGGCTGTCCCCCGCGGAGTAGGTTGTGCCGCGAGATGTG
>JAQSWG010000011.1 GCA_029266735.1 Ornithinibacter sp. | reverse complement strand
CGGCGCAGGACATCGAGGGCGCGGTCGCCGCCGAGCCGCTCGTGGAGCACGGCGTGCAGGGCCGGCGCCTCGTCGTCCGGGACCCCCTCGGGGAACCCCTCGCGGATCCACTCCAGGACCGGGCCGGTCAGCTGCGTCATCGGGCGTTCCTCCTCACTCGTCGACGAACGTGGGGACGCCGCCGTCGAAGGTCAGTTCCTTGCCCAGCCCGGACGCCACGATGACCGTGAGGCCCAGCAGGACACCACCGACGACCACGGCGAACGCGAGATAGGCGAGCACCTTGCCGAGCAGGTGCGGTGCCTGGGAGTTGATCTCGGTGCCGCCACCTTCACCGTAGGCGAGCGCCCGGACTCCGAGGGCGAAGACGGCTGGGAGGCCGGCGCCGAACAGCAGGCCGACGAGGAGGACCCTCAGCGCGCCCTCCACGGCGAAGATCACGTTGTGCATGGGGGATCAGCTCCTTCAGTGGACGCTGTCGCGGCTGCGGGTGGACGAGGGCGACGACGACGGGGTGCCCTCCCAGGCGTCGTTGACGTTGTGGGCGCCGATGGGCGCGCGGCGCGAGCGCATCCACATCCACGTGGAGAGGGCGACGAGGATGGCGAAGATGACGACGGCACCCATGGCCCCCCCGATGCTGTTGCCGACGAACCACATCAGGGCGCCGACGAGTCCGGCCGACGGCAGGGTGATGGCCCAGGCGGCGACCATGCGCCCCGCGACGTTCCAGCGCACCGGAGCCCGTCGGCCGACACCGGACCCGAGGATCGACCCGGTGGCGACGTGAGTGGTGGACAGCGCGAACCCGAGGTGGCTGGAGGAGAGGATCACGGCCGCTGAGCTGCTCTCGGCAGCCATGCCCTGCGCGGGGGAGATCTCGATCAGGCCCTTGCCGAGCGTGCGGATGATCCGCCATCCGCCGAGCCACGTGCCGAGCGCGATGGCGGTCGCCGCACTGACCTTCACCCAGAACGGCACGGCCTCGGTGTCGGTCCACCGGCCCGCGGCGATGAGGGCGAGGGTCATGACGCCCATCGTCTTCTGGGCGTCGTTCGTGCCGTGGGCCAGGGACACGAGTGAGGCCGAGCCCACCTGGCCGACCCGGAAGCCGTGCTGCTGGTAGCGCTCGGCGACACTGCGGGTGATCCGGAAGATGAGCCAGGTGCCGACCGCTGCGACGAGGAGGGCGATGACCGGGGAGATGACGGCAGGGAGCAGGATCTTTCCCACGACACCGTCGAGCTTCGTCCCGTCGCCCGTCCACTTGACCCCGCCGAACCCCAGCCCGGCCATCGTCGAGCCGACGAGCCCGCCGAGCAGGGCGTGGGACGAGCTCGAGGGCAGGCCGTAGAGCCAGGTGAAAAGGTTCCAGACGATCCCCCCGACGAGACCCGCGAGGATGATGAGGAGGAGGGCCTGGCCACCGTCGGCCAGCAGCTCGGCCTTGGGGGCGCCGGACTCGTCCTGCAGGTTCACCACCGCGTTCGTGATGGTGAGCGCCACCTCCACGGAGAGGAAGGCGCCGACGAGGTTGAGGACGGCCGAGAGGGCCACGGCCACCTTCGGCTTCAGGGCACCGGTGGCGATCGACGTGGCCATGGCGTTGCCCGTGTCATGGAAGCCGTTCGTGAAGTCGAAGGCCAGCGCCGTCACGATGACCAGCACGAGGGTGAGGGTTGCTGCGTCCACGAGGCCCAAGTGTGAGGCCGTCGCCTGCGCTTCACCAAGGTAAGGAACCGTGTTCATTCTCTGTTCATCTGGGCCGCCCTGGTGAGATGGGGCCCCGGCTGTGTCACGATGCGCCGATGAGCGACCTGGACTGGAGGACACCGGAGGGGCTCGCCGCCATCCGCGACCACCTCGCCGGCCGGATCGACGGGTGGCGTCAGCCGGTCGCGTATGCCGTGGGGCTGAGTCCCGCCTCGTCCTCCCCCGAGTGGCTGTTCCCCCACGTCAACGTCCCGGGCAGCGGTCACGGACTCAGTGCCGTCATGCTCGCCAGCGTCCTGGGCCACGACGGGTCGACGGCGACCCTGCCCGTGTCGCGCGGCGAGCTGGCCGCGGCAGTGACCTCGCTCGAGCCCGCCGAGGCCTGCACGTCGGTGCCTCATCCGAACCTCGCCGCCTGGCGTGAGATCCTCGCCGAGCTCGACGGCAACCCGGCGCGTAACGCCGTGGCGGTCTTCGTCGCCGATCTGGGCGACCCGGTCGGGTCCGAGGCCGACGGGACGATGCGCGCCACCTTCGAAGGGCACACCCCGGTCCTCTGACCACCCCTCCACCCACCAGGGCACCGTGCGGGGCACGATCTGTCGACCTCGCGCGTTCGTGCTCTCGTGGCCGGACCGCGTGAGGGACCCCCTCGGTGGCCGACCGGCGCGCGATCCGGAGGCTGCCTGTGCTCGACACCCTGACGTCCGTCGTCGAGGCCGGGGCCGCAGCTCCATGGGTCCTCCTCGTCGTGCTGCTCGTCGCGGTGTTCGACGCCCTGGTCCCGCCGTTGCCGAGCGAAGGGCTCGTGGTCGCGCTGGCGGCGATCTCCGTGTCCGCCCAGGGACCCGACCTGGTCCTCCTCGCGGTGGCCGCCGGTGTCGGCGCGTTCGTCGGGGACACCCTGACCTTCGTCGTGGGCCGTCTCCACGGGGCCGGGCGCGTGGAGCGGGCCTCGAGGCCCGGCCTCCGCCGCCTCTTCGAACGCGCGGCCGGCGCTCTCGAACGCCGCGGAGCCCTCGTCATCCTCTCGGCCCGGTATATCCCGATGGGCCGCGTCGCCGTCAACCTCACCGCCGGGGCGACCGGGTTCCCGCCACGGCGCTTCGGCGGCCTCGCGGCGCTCGCGGCCGGGTCGTGGGCGGCCTGGTCGGTGGGCGTCGGCGCTGCCGCGGGCCGGTGGTTGGAGGGCAGCCCGCTCCTGGGTTCGCTCGCCGGAGTCGGCGTGGCGGTCGTGCTCGGCCTGGCCGTCGACCGCGTCGCCCGTCGGTTCAGCGGCTGGGGGCGCGACGCCACGCCCCCGGCAGCCCCGGGCGTCCCCGCGGTGGCCGGCAGCGGCTGAGCCCAGGGTCGGCTCGAGCGGCGCCGGCGTTTGCACTCTCCCCCCGAGAGTGCCAATAATGGCGTTAGCACTCTCCCCGTGAGAGTGACAATCCTGACCGGTCCGGTGAGGGTCGAGTGCCCCGGCGACGTGAGCCGACGGCATCCGGCTCGTCCGTCGCGGGCACCGACCGGTCTCCACCTTCGATTCGCGTGGGAGGAACCACCCGAATGGCCAAGATCATCGCTTTCGATGAAGAGGCTCGCCGCGGTCTCGAGCGGGGCATGAACACCCTCGCCGACGCCGTCAAGGTGACCCTCGGTCCAAGGGGCCGCAACGTCGTCCTCGAGAAGAAGTGGGGCGCCCCCACCATCACGAACGACGGCGTCTCGATCGCCAAGGAGATCGAGCTCGACGACCCGTACGAGAAGATCGGCGCCGAGCTCGTCAAGGAGGTCGCGAAGAAGACCGACGACGTCGCCGGCGACGGCACGACGACGGCCACCGTGCTCGCCCAGGCGCTCGTCCGCGAGGGCCTGCGCAACGTGGCGGCCGGCGCGAACCCCATGGCGCTCAAGCGCGGCATCGAGAAGGCCGTCGCGGCCGTCTCCGAAGAGCTGCTCGCCAACGCCAAGGACGTCGAGACCAAGGAGCAGATCGCCGCGACCGCGTCGATCAGCGCCGCTGACCCCCAGATCGGTCGGCAAGGAAGGCGTCATCACCGTCGAGGAGAGCAACACCTTCGGCCTCGAGCTCGAGCTCACCGAGGGCATGCGCTTCGACAAGGGCTACATCAGCCACTACTTCGTCACCGACGCCGAGCGCATGGAGGCGGTGCTCGAGGACCCGTACGTCCTCGTCGTCAACTCCAAGATCGGCTCGATCAAGGACCTGCTCCCGCTGCTCGAGAAGGTGATGCAGTCGGGCAAGTCCCTGCTCATCATCTCCGAGGACGTCGAGGGCGAGGCGCTGTCCACCCTCGTGGTCAACAAGATCCGCGGGACGTTCAAGTCCGTCGCCGTCAAGGCTCCCGGCTTCGGTGACCGCCGCAAGGCCATGCTCGCCGACATCGCGATCCTCACCGGCGGTCAGGTCATCTCCGAGGAGGTCGGCCTCAAGCTCGACACCGCGGACCTCGACCTGCTCGGGCGTGCTCGCAAGGTCGTCGTCACCAAGGACGAGACGACCATCGTCGAGGGTGCCGGCGACAACGAGCAGATCCAGGGCCGGGTCAACCAGATCCGGGCCGAGATCGAGAAGTCGGACTCCGACTACGACCGCGAGAAGCTCCAGGAGCGCCTCGCCAAGCTCGCCGGTGGCGTGGCCGTCATCAAGGCGGGCGCGGCCACCGAGGTCGAGCTCAAGGAGCGCAAGCACCGCATCGAGGACGCCGTGCGCAACGCCAAGGCTGCCGTCGAGGAGGGCATCGTCGCCGGTGGTGGCGTGGCCCTCATGCAGGCCGGTCAGACCGCGTTCGGCAAGCTGTCCCTGGAGGGCGACGAGGCGACCGGTGCCAACATCGTGCGTGTCGCGATCGAGTCGCCGCTCAAGCAGATCGCCATCAACGCGGGGCTCGAGGGCGGTGTCGTCGCCGAGCGGGTCTCCAACCTCAACCACGGCCACGGCCTCAACGCCGCGACCGGCGAGTACGTCAACCTCATCGAGGCGGGCATCATCGACCCCGCCAAGGTCACGCGTTCGGCGCTGCAGAACGCCGCGTCGATCGCCGCGCTGTTCCTCACGACCGAGGCCGTCATCGCCGACAAGCCGGAGAAGGCCGCCCCGGCCATGCCCGGCGGCGGAGACGACATGGGCGGCATGGGCTTCTGACCCGCGCCTCCCCGGCCCACCGCACGAGGGCGGTCCCCATCTGGGGGCCGCCCTCGTCGTCTGTCCAGCGGCGGTCGAGTGCCAGGGGCGCGCTGGGTCGCGCGTTCGGCACTCGCGTGCCACGGATCCCCGCCGGCTGGGGTGCCAGGGGCGCGCTGGGTCGCGCGTCCGGCACCCCTCGCGTGGCACGGATCCCGCCGGCTGGGGTTTCGGGGGCGCGCTGGGGGGGTCGCGCGTTCGACACCCGAACCCTCGATCCGGATGCCGTCAGCGCATCCGCAGGCCGCGTCCCTCGTCCCGGGGCGTCCAGGCCCGTCGCAGGAGGTGGAGGGACACCGCGAGCCACATGACGACGAGTGCCACACCCACCACGACGCTCGCCCCGGTCGGCAGCTCGCCGCGGCCGAGCAGCACCAAGGGCACCCCCAGGACGCCGAACGCCAGCACGGCGAGCCCCTTGTCGCCCGGTCCCCAGCGACGGGAGAGCAGGACGAGGATCGTCCCCACGAACCAGGCTGCGGGCGCGACGGCCTCGGTCGCGGGCAGGAGCGCGAGGACGACGGAGGTGAGGAGCAGGGCGACGACAGCCACCTCCAGCCGGGGTGCGCCGGCATCCGCCTGCGGACTGCCGACATCCTCCTCACGGGGTGGGTCGACGGCATCCACGGGCGGCACGGCGTACCCGCCCGCCTCGGCGACGAGCGCCTCGGGGGAGCCGAGCTCGGCCAGAACCCGCTCGTAGGCGGCGTGGTCACCGGCCCCCTCCCTCCCGACCGTCGCGAGCTGCTCCTCGACGAGGCTCCGCAGCTCGGTGCGGCGGTCCTCGGGAAGGACCGACGCCTCGGTGTCGAGGCGAGCGAGCCACTCCCGCACGGCGGGATGGTCGAGACCGCTCATGCGGCTGCTCGGGGTGTCATGCGCGCCACGGTAGCGGGACAGCGAGCAGCCACCCAGCGCACGCCCAGCACCGTCACAGCCCGTCCGCCGTTTTCGCGAGGCAAGATGACCCCATGACGAGCACCGAGTCCCAGGAGGCGCTGGTCCTCGGGCCGATGCTGCGCTACGTCGACGAGACCTCAGCGACGGTGTGGGTCCGCACCGCCACCGCCGCCACCGTCTCCGTCGAGCGGTCCGGGCGGGCGTGGCACGCGCCGACGTTCGCTGTCCACGGCCACCACTTCGCCCTCGTCACGCTGACCGACCTCGAACCGGGCAGCGACGACGTCTACGCGGTGCAGGTGGACGGCGTGCCGGTGTGGCCCACGCCCGGGATGCCGGCGAGCCGCATCCGCACCCTCGAGCCGGGCCGGGAGCCGCGGTTCGCCTTCGGGACCTGCCGCACCACGGGCGCCCATGACTCGGAGGGCAACGGCGCGCACGGTATCGACGCCCTCCGCACCCTGGCCGTCGAGCTGCAGGACGACCCCGAGGCCGAATGGCCCGACCTGCTGCTGCTCCTGGGTGACCAGGTCTACGCGGACACCACCCCGCACCCGGAGCTCGAGGAGTTCATGGCGGCCCGGCGGGACCTCTCGGAGCCTCCCGGTGAGGAGATCAAGGACCTGGACGAGTACGCCGAGCTCTACCGGCTCGCGTGGAGCGACGACGTCATCCGCTCCGGCCTGGCGTCGTACTGGGTGCACCAGCACATCGGCAACCTGTCGCCGGCCCAGCTCGCCGAGGAGGAGGTGTGGCGGTCCGTGGCCGCGCACGCCGCATCAGGGCACTCCGACGAGCTGGACCTCACCGATCGGCTCGACACCCTCGCCGCCCGTGCCGACGAGGAGCCCGCGACCTACCGGTGGAGCTACACCCGGTCCCTCGGGGACTGCACGCTCGTCGTCCTCGACTCCCGGGCGGCCAGGGAGCTGCGCCCGGACGGGCGCTCGATCCTCGACGCGGTGGAGATGAGCTGGCTCGACGAGACGCTGCGCGGTGACGTCCGGCACCTCCTCATCGGGACCTCGTTGCCGTTCCTCCTGCCGCCGGGTCTGCACGACTTCGAGGCGATGAACGAGGTGATGGCGGAGGGCGCCTACGGGCGCCCGATCTCCCGCGCCGCCGAGCGGCTCCGCCGAAGCATCGACCTCGAACACTGGGCCGCGTTCAACGAGGGCTTCGACGAGGTCTTCGAGATGGTGATGGAGGTCGCCCGCGGCGAGCGTGGTGCCGCCCCGGACACGGTCACCTTCCTCTCCGGCGACGTCCACAACTCGTATCTCGCCGAGGTGACCGACCCCGAGCACCTCGGTGCCCGGTCGCGCGTCGTGCAGGCGGTGTGCTCCCCCATCCGCAACCCCATGCCGAGGGGCATCCGGGTGGTCATGTCACTCTTCGCCCGCTCCCTGGCACGTCCCATGCGGCTGCTCGCATCGCGGTCCAGCCGAGTGCCCGACCCGCCCTACCGCTGGACGGTCACGGACGGGCCGTGGTTCGACAACAACATCGCCATCTGCCGGGCCGGCGCGGAGGCGCTGGAGATCGAGTGGTTCACCGGCGTCGTGGAGGACGACCACAGCCGCCCGCGGCTGGAGCAGGTGTATGCCGCGCGCATCACCCCCCTCTCCGCCGCCGACCCGGCGCGACCACGTGAGCTGTCTGTCGAAGGTGCGTGACGGGGGCGGAACCCCGAGACCCTGCCCTAGCGTTGGCGGAGCATCAGGCAGCGGCCGGACGGTCGTCGCCTCGACCGTCGTCGTTGGCCCCGCCGGGGCGCCCCACCCGAAGGACACCCATGACGCTCGCGAACGTGACCTCCCGGGAGAGCGGGGAGCGGCTCGCCGCCGCACGTGTCGAAGGGCTCACCAAGGTGTACGGCTCGGGGGAGACCCGGGTCGTGGCGCTCGACGACGTGACGGTCGACCTCTACGCCGCGGAGTTCACCGCCATCATGGGCAAGTCCGGCTCGGGCAAGTCGACACTCATGCACTGCGCCGCGGGCCTCGACTCGGCCACCTCGGGTCACGTCTACCTCGGTGACGTCGACCTCACGACGCTGGGCGAACGCCACCTCACCGAGCTGCGTCGGGACCGGATCGGCTTCGTCTTCCAGGCCTTCAACCTCATTCCCACCCTGACGGCCGCGGAGAACATCGCCCTCCCTGCCGCGATCGCGGGCCGGCGGCCGGATCCGGCCTGGTTCGACGAGGTGGTCGACACCGTCGGGCTGCGGGACCGCCTCGGTCACCGGCCCAGCGAGCTGTCCGGTGGACAGCAGCAGCGGGTCGCGTGCGCCCGCGCCCTCGTCGGCCGGCCGGAGGTCGTCTTCGCCGACGAGCCGACCGGCAACCTCGACTCGACGTCCGGTGGCGAGGTCCTCGGGTTCCTCCGCCGCGTCGTCGACAGCCACGGGCAGACCGTCGTCATGGTGACCCACGACCCGGGCGCGGCCAGCCACACCGACCGCGTCGTGTTCCTCGAGGACGGCCGCGTCGTCGACGAGCTGCGGGAACCGACCACAGAGCGCGTGCTGGACCGGATGGCGCGACTCGGACAGCGCGCCGGGGCCTGAGCGGTGCTGCGAGCCACCTGGCGAAGCGTCATCGCGCGCAAGCTGCGCCTCTTCCTCAGCGCGTTCGCCGTGATCCTCGGCGTGGCCTTCGTCGCCGGGTCGTACATCTTCACCGACACCCTGGACCGGGCGTTCACCGGTCTGACGAGCGGCGCCGTGGGAGATGTCATCGTCCGGCCCGAGGGCTCCGGCGGAGGGCCGGGCGGGGGCGGGTCGAGCACCCGCACCGTCCCCGCAACGCTCGCGCGGGACCTGTCCGGCGTCCCCGGGGCTGCGCGGGCGGACGGCCGGATCACGAACTTCGGCACCTTCGTCGTCGGCGCGGACGGCAAGCTCATCGGAGGTCAGGGTCCGGCCGGCATCGCGGTCAACTACAGCGCAGGGCCTGCGGCGAACGGCATCCCCTCCGCGACCCTGGAGCGCGGGCGGTGGCCCTCGAGGGCCGGTGAGGTCGTGGTCGACGAGGTGACCGCCGACAAGGCGGGTTACCTCATCGGCGAGAAGATCTCGCTCATCACGACGAGCGACCGGCCTCGGCTCACCGCGAGGTTCGTCGGAACGGCCAGCTTCGGCGGGTCCGCCCTCGTCGGGGCGAGCGTCGTCATGTTCGACAGCGCCGAGGCGCAGGACCTCTTCCTCCAGGGCGAAGACGCCTACTCCGCGGTCTGGGTGACCGCCGACGCCGGCACATCGCAGGAGGACCTGCGCCGAGCCGTGGCGGCCGCCCTCCCCGAGGGGTTCGAGGCGACGACGGGGGACGCCGCCTCCGCACGGGCCGCCAACCGGATCGACGAGGCGCTCTCCTTCGTCACCACCTTCCTCCTCGTCTTCGCCGGAGTCGCCCTGACCGTCGGGGCGTTCCTCATCGTCAACACGTTCTCCATCCTCGTCGCACAGCGCAGCCGGGAGCTCGCCCTCCTCCGAGCCATCGGGGCCAGCCGCCGACAGGTCGCGAGATCCGTCCTCGCCGAGGCCTCGATCGTCGGGGTCCTCGGGTCCGCCGTCGGCATCGCCCTCGGGTTCGTGCTCGCCATCGGCATCCGGATGCTCTTCGGACGGATCGGCCTGGACCTCAGCGCCAGTGAGCTCGTGCTCCGCCCTCGGACCGTGGCCGTGGCCCTCACCGTCGGGTTGCTCGTCACCCTCGCGTCGGCCTACCTGCCGGCCCGGCGCGCAGGCCGGGTGTCACCGGTGGCGGCGATGCGCGACGACGTCGCCCTGGCCGAGAGCGGCCTCCGCTGGCGCATCGTCGTCGGCTGCCTGCTCCTCGTGGCCGGGATCACCGGCATGGCCCTCGGCCTGGCGGGCGTCGGTTCGGAACCGACCTACGTCCTGGGCGGCGGCACGTTCGGCGTCCTCGTCGGGACCGCGCTGCTGAGCCCCGTGCTCGGCCGGCCGGTGCTGTCGGGACTCGGCTGGCTCTACCGCCGAGGCTTCGGCACGGTGGGCCTCATGGCCGAGCAGAACGCCCGGCGGAACCCCCGCAGGACAGCCGCGACGGCATCCGCCCTGATGATCGGTGTCGCGCTGGTGACGATGATGGCCGTGCTGGGGGCGTCGGCCAAGGCGAGCCTCGACCAGACCCTCGCCGAGGACATCGTCGCCGACTACGTCGTGGCGAATGCCGTGGGGCAGGCGTTCTCCGCGACGATCGCCTCCGACGTCGAGGCGCTTCCCGGGGTCGCCGAGGTGGCACGGGTCCGAGGGGCCGTCCTAGAGATCGACGGGGACCGGGACTTCGCGTTCGGGGTGGAGCCGGCCGCCTTCACGAACGTCGCCCGACCCGACGTCGTGACGGGGTCGCTCGAGGACCTGGACGCCGACTCGGTCGCCATCTCGACGGAGCTGGCGTCGAGCGAGGGGTTGCCGGTCGGCTCCACCGTGACGGTCGGGTTC
Source organism: Ornithinibacter sp. (assembly GCA_029266735.1). Taxonomy (GTDB): domain Bacteria; phylum Actinomycetota; class Actinomycetes; order Actinomycetales; family Dermatophilaceae; genus Fodinibacter. The sequence goes on along the minus strand of JAQSWG010000011.1, from coordinate 33,571 downwards.
GCGGGTGAGGAGCAGCCGCTCCGGGTCGTCGCCACGTACACCGAGGACAGCGTCCTGCAGGCCGACACCACCCTCTCGCTCGAGGGCTTCGACGCCCTGGGCGTTCCACCGACCGACCGCACGCTCTACGTCGTCGCCGAGCCGGGCGCCGACCGGGCTGCCCTCCGCGGCGACCTCGACGCGCTGGTGGCGGACCTGCCGACCGTGAGCATCAACGACCAGGCCGAGTTCGCCGCGACCCAGCGCGAGCCGATCGACCAGCTCCTCTTCATCGTGTACGCGCTGCTCGGGCTGGCCGTCGTCATCGCGGTGCTCGGCATCGTCAACACCCTCGCACTGTCGGTCATCGAGCGGGTGCGCGAGATCGGCCTGCTGAGGGCAGTCGGCCTGAGCCGCAGACAGCTTCGCACCATGCTCCGGCTGGAGTCGGTCGCCATCGCGGTGCTGGGAGCCGTCCTCGGCATCGTGCTCGGACTGGCCTTCGCCCTCGCCCTGCAGCGCTCCCTGGCGGATGACGGCATCGACGTGCTTGCGATCCCCGGTGGCCAGCTCGCCCTGTTCGTCGCGGTGGCAGCCCTCGTCGGCGTGCTGGCCGCGGTGTGGCCCGGGCGCCGGGCCGCTCGGCTCGACATGCTTCGCGCCATCGGCACCGACTGACCCGCCTGCCTCGGCACGGCTCGTCGGCGCGGTCAGCTGAACAGGCGGACGGCCTGCGCTTCGGCCTCGGCGTATTGGGAGCCGGCCGCGCCGAGCACCTGACCAATGGAGTCGAGCGCCGCCCGCACCTGGTGCTGGGTGCCACGCCACTCACCGACGACGCCCTGGAACTGGGCCGACGCCGAGCCCGTCCAGGCGTCCTGGAGGCCGGTGAGGCGCGCCATCATGACGCCGACCTGCCCCTCGATCTCCGCGGAGATCCGCGCGATGTCACCCGCTGCCGACGCGATGCGGTCGGTGTCGACCTGGAACTGTGCAGCCATGGAGTCCCCCTCCTCGTGGGCCGCCCCCTCGGCGGCGCTGCGCCGAGCGTAGGGCGTACGCCGAGTCCGCCGGGGCGTCGTCCACAGGCGGCTCCCAGCCGCCCGCAGGCCACACGCGGCACCTCCGTGCTGGCAATGCGCTTGCCCCCGCGCCGAAGGAGGGCTTTGATCAGGGAACCCCCGCACCCACCAGGAGCCCGGTTGACGAGCACTCAGGCAGGACCCTCACTGCTCGCGCACGACCGGGCCGGGCCCGTCGGCGGGTCATCGGTCCTCCTTCTGCATGCCGCCATCGCGGACCGGCGGATGTGGGACCCCCAGTGGGACTCCCTGGTCGTGGACCACGACGTCGTGCGCCCGGACCTGCGAGGGGCGGGGGAGTCATCGACCCTGCCGGAGGGACCCCTGTCGGACGTCGACGACGTCGCCCGGCTCCTCGAAACGCTCGGTGTCGCACGTTGCCACGTCATCGGCGCCTCCTTCGGGGCGGGAGTAGCCACCGAGCTCGCGCTCACCCGACCCGACCTGGTGCGCAGCCTTCTGCTCTGTCCGCCCGGCGGCAGCCTCCTGGCGCTGCGCACTCCCGATCTGCAGGCCTTCGCCGACGCGGAGAACGCCGCGCTCGAGCGGGGTGACCTCGCCACAGCGGTCGAGGCCAACATCCGTACCTGGGTGGTCGGCTCGGGACGCCGTGAGGAAGACGTCGACGCCGGGTTGCTGGATGCCGTGCGGCTCATGCAGCGCCGCGCCTTCGAGATCCAGGCCGCGTGGGGTGAGGACCACGACGTGACGGAGCTCGATCCTCCCGCCCTCGAGCGGCTGGGTGACCTCGGTTGCCCCGTCCACGTGCTCGTCGGCGAGCACGACCTCGACACCTGCATCGACGCGGCCGACCGGGTGTCGAAGGCGGTGCCGGGGGCGGTGCGGACGAACTGGCCCGATGCGGCGCACCTGCCGTCCATGGAGCACCCGGGGCGCTTCCTCCAGCTGGTCCGGGCGTGGACGGGCTCGACCTGATCGAGGGCGCACCTACGATCTGGGGGTGGCCATCCTCATCGACCCGCCTCGCACCGAGGCGCACGGGCGGCGCTGGTCCCACCTGGTGAGCGACACCAGCCTGGCAGAGCTCCACCGGTTCGCCGGTGCGCTCGGCATCCCCACCCGTGGTTTCGAGGGCGACCACTACGACGTGCCCGAGGAGCGGTATGCCGCCGTCGTCGCCGCGGGTGCGCGCCCCACCTCAGAGCGCGACCTCCTCCGGGCACTGCAGCGCAGCGGGCTCCGCATGCAGAAGCGGCGAGGTGACAAGGGTGTGGCTCGCGTGAGCGGAGTGCGCTTCGCCGACGGGACCTCCGCCGACGTCGACCTCATCCGCTCTCCACGCGAGGCGGCAGAGCGGCGGGTCTTCGCGGCGATGGCCTTCGTGCGGGACGACGCCGGCGACCTTGCGGTCGTGCACTCCGTCCGTCGTCTCGAGTGGGGCTGCCCGGGCGGGTGGCGGGAAGCGGGGGAGACGGTCCGGGAGAACGCCGTTCGTGAGGTTCGCGAGGAGACGGGCCTCGTCGTGCCCGAGAGCAGGCTCGTGCCACTCGGCTACGAGAGGTTCCATCGCCGCTCCACCGGTGGGCTCTGGCGGGAGGGCCAGGACCTCCTCCAGGTCTTCGAGGTGACTGTGCCCGGGTGGCGCCCCGCCCTGGTGCCCGAGCTCGACGACACCTCCGACCGCCGCTGGGTCACCTGGGAGGAGTTCGCGACGCTCTGCTCCCGGCTGTTCTGGTGGCCGCTCGCCGAGGCCGCGCTCAGGCCGCGAGGCGGCTGAGCTCTCGAGCGAGGTTCTCGCGGGCAGCCGTCTCCCAGGATCGTCGGCCGTGGGTCGTCCGGTAGACGTGCGGCCGCACGAGGAAGGGTCGCAGCACGGCCGAACGGGCCGAGGCGTACTCGCCGGCCGGCACGTCGGCGTACTCCTCACGGACCTGCCGGCAGTACTCGTCGAAACGGGAGACCGGCGCCCCGAGCACCCACAGGTCGGCGTCGTGGACGACATCCGCCGTGATGTCCTGCGCTGTCCCCGAACGGAGCTCATGTGTGGCCGTGCTGAGGACGAGGTCGGTGACGCGCTCCGTCGTGGCCGCGTCCGCGCCGAGAAGTGCGAGTGCCTCGGCCGCGAGCGCCGCACTCTCCGCTTCGTTCGTTCTCGGCGTGCGCACGGCATACACCGCATCGTGGAACCAGACAGCGAGGGCGGCCACTGCGCGGTCCTGCGGGGCCACCCCCTCCCTCGCGCAGAGCGTGTCGACCGCGCTGAGCACCTCGAGGAGGTGGGTGGCGTCGTGGTACCGCCGGTGCGGCTCCCGCCACCGTCGGAGGAGGTCTCGGCCGAGGTCGTCGACGACCCGTGCCTCCGCCCCGGGCGCCACGAGCGCGCAGTCGGCGCGCCATCGCCCCCTCAGCCGATCCATCCGGCCACTGTGGCAGACGGGGGTGGCCCGCGTCACGGCTCCAGTCGGCTGCGCTCGTAGGCCTTGGCGTAGAGGCTTCCCGTCGCGAGGAGCAGCAGTCCGGTGGCGATGAACGCCACCGAGCGCACGATCCCGCTGAGCGCCGAGAGGTCGTAGAGGAACAGCTTGGCGACGCTGATGCCGCTGAGGACGAGACCGGTGCGCAGGGTGAGGTCCGCGTCCCGGGAGCGCTCGAGCCCGCGCAGGAGCAGCCATGCCGCGGCGACCATCCACGTGACGGTCGCGAGGGCGTGGCCGATCGTGAAGCCCAGGGTCGCGTCCCCGGCACTGCGGCCGACCAGCGTGCCGACGGCCACCAGGGCCGTCGCCGACGCGAGGAGACCGACCACCCACGACACGATCATCGCGCCGAGCCGCACGTCGCGGTGCAGACCGAGCTGCCGGCCCGTAGCCCACACGCCGGCGACCGCAAGAGCCCCGATGAGCACGCTGTCGGCGAGCGCTGCAGCCATGTCATGGTCGATCGCGCTGTCGACGCTGAGCACCGACAGGGGGTGCTCCAGCCAGGCGAAGAGCGCGACCACGGAGGAGCCCCCACCCAGGTACAGGGTCAACCGAGAGCGGGTCATGCCCGCGACGGTGACCTGGCTGAGGGCGAAGAGGGCCAGCAGTGTGCCGATCATGCGCTCGGGGGCGCCGGACACGATGGCGAGGATGGCGGCGACGCTTCCCGCGACACCCACGGTGGTGACGAGGTGTGCGGCGAGCGGGCCGATGGGCGGGCGGGTGAGAGCAGTCACGGTTGCGAGGAGGACCACCGCTGCCAGGGTGAGGACGAGCGTCCGACTCGGCTCCTCGAGCGGGGCCGTACAGGCGAGGACGCCCACGGCCAGGAGCCCCACGGCGACCGAGGCGGCGACGTCGCGCGGGTCGCGGCGAACGGCCAGCGTGGAGGTGATGACCGTGCTGAGCAGCACCAGGATGCCGACGGTGAGGTGTCCGACCGCGTCGACGCCTCCTAGGGGAGAGTCGCTCGCGCCGACGACGAGCGAGATCGCCAACGGGGCGGTGCGCGCGATGGTGAGGACCGGCCAGGTGTGTCGGCTCCCGGCCCACCATCCCGCCAGGCACAGCACGCCGAGGAACGCGGACACCACCCAGCCGAAGTCCCGAGCGACGAACGGCGCGAGGCCTGCCGCACCGGCGACGAGGAGCACGCCTAGGAGCTCGCTGTCCCAGCGACGTGCGAGGTGGAGGCCGCCGACGGCCACGAGGGCCGACAGGAACAGCCCCACCGACGGGCGGACCCACCCGTAGCCGCTCGTCATCGCCACGACGTCGAGGTATGCCGCGGCTGCTCCGGTCGCGACGAGCGCCACCGAGGCACTGCTCACGGGCCCGCGTCGCCGCTCGGCCTCGCCGTTGCGCACGCCGATCGCCGCCAAGAGGGCGGCCAGCGCGGCGCCGGCCGCGACCCGTGCCACCGGACCGAACCAGCCCTGCTGGGCGGCCAGCACGAGGAGCATCGCGACGCCGGCCAGGGTGACGACCGCGCCGGTGAGGGCGAGTGCCCTCGTGACGGCGCCCTCCCGCCGGTACCAGGGGACGGCCGGGAGGGGTCGTGGAGTGACGACCACCTGAGGGCGGACGACCGGTGGTGTCGACGGGTTGGCCCCGCTGGCCATGGCCAGCGCTGCCGCAGCGGGCGTGCCGGAAACCGTGGCGTCCGCTGCCGGCGGCTCGGATGCCGCGGCCGTCGTCGCTGGCGACGCGGCGGGCACCGCAGCCGTCGCAGGCTGCGCCCGGCCCGCCCCCGTCGTCTTCGCGGCAGGTGCGCCGGGGCTCTCGCGGTCGAGTTCCGCGCGCAGGCGCGCCAGTCCGTTGCCGACGGCATACATCCGGTTCATCGCGTCGGCGAACTCGGCCTCGAGCTGGTGGACGGTGTCGCGGTGGGTCATGCACCACACCATGCCCCTCCTGACGCCCGAGATGCCTGAGCACGCCGACTCAACGGCGTGCTCAGGCATCTCGAGGCGGGTGGATCAGTTGTCGGCGGTGCTCCGCGCAGCCAGCGTGACCTGGACCTCGATGGTGCCGCCGTCGCGCAGCACGGTCAGCGTGACCTTGTCACCGACCGAGCGCTCTCGCACCTGGCCGACGAGGGAGAGGGCCGAGTCCACGCGCTCGCCGTCGACGGCGGTGACCACGTCGCCCGCCCGCAGTCCGGCCTCGGCGGCAGGGGTTCCCTCGCCGACCGACTCGACCTCGGCACCGGACCTCGTGGCCGACCCGTCGGAGGCGGACCCGTCCTGCGGGGTGACGCCGAGGAAGGCGTGGGTGACCTTGCCGGTCTCGATGAGCTGGGAAGCGACCGAGGTCGCCTCGTTGACCGGGATGGCGAAGCCGATCCCGATGTTGCCCGACTGGCCCGAGGGCGAGCCGAGAGACGCGATCGACGAGTTGATCCCCACGAGCTGACCCTGGGCGTTGACGAGGGCACCGCCGCTGTTGCCGGGGTTGATCGCGGCCGACGTCTGGATGGCGTTCGTGACGACGGGCTCGGTCTGACCCTGGCCCTGGCCGAACGGGTCGGAGGGGCCGCTGCTCTCACCCTGTGTCGACACCGGGCGGTTGAGGGCGCTGACGATGCCGGTCGTGACCGTCCCGGCGAGGCCGAGGGGGTTGCCGACCGCCATGACCGGGTCGCCGACCTTCAGCGCGTCCGAGTCGCCCGTGGCGATCGGCCGGAGGTCCTTCGGGGCGTCCGAGATCGCGATGACGGCGAGGTCGGTCGACGGGTCGGTGCCGCGGACCTCGGCGTCGTAGGTCCGTCCGTCGGCCAGGGTGACGGAGAGCTTCTCCGCGCCGGAGACGACGTGGTTGTTCGTCAGGACGTTCCCCGCGGAGTCGATGATGACGCCGGAGCCCTGGCCTCCTTGCTGGCCCGACGACGCGGTGATGCTCACGACGCTCGGCGAGACGGCTGCGGCGGTGGCTGACCAGTCCGGGGACGAGGGGTCGGACTGGCTGACCGGTGCCGCATCGGTGCCGGCCTGCTGCGACGCCGCCGCGGCGGGGGGCTGTGCCTCGTCGGCCCACAGGCGGGACGCGGCGACCGTGCCTCCCGAGGAGAGGAGGGCAGCCAGGACGGCCACCGTCGTGATCTCAGCCGTCCGGCGACGTCCCGGGCGCGGGGCCGTGGGTCCCTGCTGAGCGACGGGCCCGAACGGGCCGGGGGGAGGCGTCGACCCGTGGACCGGGATGGGTGCCGTCGGGTGCCCGGCCGGCTCTCTCTGTGCTGTGGTTGCGCCCCCCGGGGTGTACCACTGCGGGGTGGGGTTCGGGTCGCTCATGGCCATGCTCCTTGTGTGTGGGTTTGGTTCTACGCCAGTAGAACCCGCACACGTGGGGCGAGCCTGATCATAGGCTGGGAGATGCCTGTGGGAGGCGGACGACGAAGGTGGCACCGCCCCCAGGGGTCTGGGCCACCCCCACCCGCCCGTGGTGCTGGGCGACGATGGCGGCCACGATGGCCAGGCCGAGCCCACTGCCGCCCCCGGTCGCGCGACCGCGGCTCGGGTCAGCCCGGTAGAAGCGCTCGAACACCTTGGTCGACGACTCACGAGGCACTCCCGGCCCGTGGTCGCGGACCTCCAGGGCGACCCCCTCCGAGTCGTGGCCGACGGCGACCTCCACCGGCGTGCCGGCAGGGGTGTGGCGCAAGGCGTTCGCCACGAGGTTGGTCACGACCTGGCGCAACCTCGGTTCCGACCCCGACACGACCGAGGGGCCGAGGGGTCCGTCGAGACCCAGGAGGCTCACCCGGCGATCCGGCGCCCGCACGCGAGCATCCGCGACGGCATCCGCCGCGAGGACGGTGAGGTCGACCGGACCCACCACGGCCTCGGGGGCGTCGTCGATGCGCGCGAGGGTGAGGAGGTCCTCGACGAGCCCGCTCATCCGGTCGGACTCGCCCTCGATGCGCTCCATGGCGGACGCGATCGAGACCGGGTCCGAGACCGCGCCCTGCCGGTAGAGCTCTGCGTAGCCACGCACCGTCGCGAGGGGGGTGCGCAGCTCATGGGAGGCGTCGGCGACGAACTGACGCATCCGTTCCTCGCTCGCCTCGCGCACGGCGAACGAGGACTCGACCCGGGCGAGCATGGTGTTGAGGCTGCGCGAGAGGGAGGTCACCTCGTCGTCCGCCTGGCGCACCGGGACACGCTGGGTGAGGTCACCGGCGGCGATGGCAGCGGCCGTGTCCTCGATCCGTGAGAGCGGGCGGAACGCCCTCCGGACGGCATACCGCGCCATGACGACGGACAGCAGCAGGGCGACCACGCCGATGAGGCTGGTGGTGATGAGCAGGCTCGTCACCGTCTGGGTCACCCGGTCGAGCGGAACGCCGACGGCGAACGTCGCCTCCTCGTCCTTGACGCGGCCGGCGATGAAGCGCCACCGGTCCCTGCCGTCCTCGGAGAGCACGGTGAACGGCAGGCCGGCCGTGACCCGTGGGTCGTCGACCGACAGCGCTGGGAGGTCTGGCTGCGACCTCTGTCTCTGTCCGGGCGGCATCCGGAGAAAGGAGGCCCTCGGGACCTGCAGCTCGAACGCGTAGTTCGTCGGGAGGCCGGACCGCCGGTCACGCAGGTCGTCGACCGCCTGCTGGGCGACGGGGCGGGCCACGGAGCGCAGCTCCGCGTCGACCCCCCTCATGAGGTCGGAGCGCATGAGGTACGCGGACACGAGGGTGGTGAGGAGCAGGGCGGCACCGACGAAGACGCCGACGATCCCGACGAGCCGACGCCGAAGCGGGACAGCCTCGAGTCGTCGGACGACGCGCGCCACCGGACCGGTCGCCGGGCCCGGTACGGGGGAGTCGGACATCAGCCCTGCGGTGGCAGGCGCAGGACGTAGCCGACGCCGCGCTTGGTGTGGATGAGCGGCGGCATCCCCTCGGTGTCGATCTTGCGACGCAGGTAGGAGATGTAGGACTCGACGATCCCGGACTCACCCCGGAAGTCGTAGTCCCACACGTGGTCGAGGATCTGGGACTTCGAGAGCACCCTGTTGGGGTTGAGCATGAGGTAGCGGAGCAGCTTGAACTCGGTGGGGCTCGTCTCGATGACGCGGCCGGCCCGTCGGACCTCGTGCGAGTCCTCGTCGAGCTCGAGGTCCTCGAACCTCAGCACCGGGCGGTCGTCGTCGGCGTCGCCACGGGTGCGACGCAGCACGGCGCGGATCCGGGCGACCACCTCCTCGAGGCTGAACGGCTTGGTGACGTAGTCGTCACCGCCGACGGTGAGGCCCTTGATCTTGTCGTCCACCGAGTCCCGCGCCGTCACGAAGACGATGGGCAGCGACCGGCCCTGCTCCCGGAGCCGACGGGTCACGGTGAAGCCGTCCATGTCGGGGAGCATGACGTCGAGCACGCAGAGGTCGGGCTTGTGGTCGCCCGCGACCTTCAGCGCCTCACTGCCACTGGCAGCGGTGGCGACGTCGAAACCGGCGTAGCGCAGGGACGTCGCGAGCAGCTCACGGATGTTGGGCTCGTCCTCGACGACGAGGAGACGGGCTTCGGGGGTCTGGGTCGTCACGGTCCTCAGTGTGGCGCCCGATCCTGTGAGTTGTCTGGACGTCTGCTGAGTCAGGTGGAGGCGCGATCCCCACCGGTTCGCACCTTGGCCTCGAAGTCCGCGTCGGAGTCGAAAGCGGAGTCGAGGTCCGAGGCCAGCACGGCCGAGGGGGATGCCTCGGGGTCCGTGGGGGAGTCGGTGGGCAGGAGCACGCGAAGCACCGTGCGCCCGGGCTCGGAGTCGATCTCGATCGATCCGCCGTGCCGCTCGACGACGATGCGCCGGGCGATGTCAAGACCGAGGCCCGTGCCCCGACCGACCTCCTTGGTCGTGAAGAAGGCCTCGAAGGCCTGGTCGGCGACCTCGGGCGGCATTCCCGGGCCCGTGTCGGCGACCTCCACGACGACCCCCTCCTCGGCGCGGTGCGTGCTGACCCGCAGGACGCCATGGCCGTCCATCGCGTCGAGCGCGTTGTCGATGAGGTTGGTCCACACCTGGTTGAGCTCACCCGCAAAGGCATCGAGCCTCGGAAGGTCGTCGTCGTACTCCCGCTCGATCGTGATGTCCCCGACCCGCAGCTTGTGGCCGAGCATCGTCAGCGTGCTCTCGATGCCCTCGACGACGTCGATGCGCTGCCGCGCTGCCCGGTCCATCTGCGAGTACGACTTCACCGCAGCCACGAGCGTGGAGACCCGGCGCGTGGACTCCCTGACCTCGCCGAGGAGGGCGACCGCGCCGACGGTCGCGGTGACCCACTCGATCGCCGACTGGAGCGCCTCCGGTCCGACAGCCGCGAGCACCCGCTCGCACCACTCGGTCTCGAATGACGCCGAGGCCAGGGTCGGCGCGAAGAGCCAGTCGCGCTCGACGCCATGGTCGGACAGCCAGTCGGAGAGTGCCTCCTCCCGTTCCGCGACGGCCAGCGCATCGGAGACCACGGGCTGCGGGACGGCTTCGAGCCGAAGCGCGTCGAGGCTCTCGTACGCCTCGGCTGTGATGCCGTGCGCGGCGAGGGCGCGCAGGGACCTGGTGACGTACAACAGGGTCGCCTCGAGGCCGTCGACCGCCCGGGTGGCCGCGGCGGCCGGGTTGTTGAGCTCGTGCGCCAGACCGGCCGACAGGGTGCCGAGGGTCACCAGCGCCTCGTGCGACCGCACACTCGCCTCGATGCTGCGGGCGGAGGTGAAGAGCCCTTGGATGAAGTGCCGCACGAGCGGCACCTCGGCGAGGAGGTCGCCGAGAGCCGACGCCGGGACCCGCAGCACCCGCCCCGGACCCGCGGCCCGGCCGGTCGCGAGGTAGACGCCGCTGCGGTCCCAGGCGACGAAACCACCGGCCCAGCGGCCCGGCGTGTCGAAGGACCCGACGGCCATGTGCTCCAGGCGCATCTGCCGGGTGAGCAGGATGCGGCCCTCGAGGAGCACCCACCACGACTCCGCGGGTGCGCCCTCGGTCCACAGGAGGTCACCACCGCCGAAGGTCACCTCTTCGGACGCGTCGATCATGGAGGAGAGCTGCTGGTCCCCGAGGCCGTCGAACAGCTCGAGCGCGCGCACCTCCTCGAAGAGCGTCATCAGGTGGTCGCCAGGTAGCTGTGGACGAAGGAGACGGCCATCGCACCCTCGCCGACCGCGGACGCAACGCGCTTCATCGAGTCGAGCCGCACGTCGCCGGCGGCGAAGACGCCCGGGACGCTGGTCTCGAGCGGGAACGGCTGCCGGTCCGGGAGGACCCATCCGTCGCCGAGCGCGGTCCCGGTGAGGACGAACCCGTGCTCGTCGCGCGCCACCGTGGACCCGAGCCAGTCGGTGCGGGGCTGGGCGCCGATGAACACGAACAGCCAGCCGGTCGTCACGTCCTCGGTCGCGCCGTCCCGCCGGTCGCGCAGGGTGAGACGCTCGAGGTGCCCCTCTCCGGTGGCCGCGCACACCTCGGAGTTGAACCGGACCTCGATGTTCGAGGTGGCTCCGATCCGTTCCACGAGGTAGGACGACATCGAGGCCGCCAACGACGGGCCGCGCACGACCATGACGACCCGTTCGGCATACCGGGCAAGCTGGAGCGCGGCCTGCCCGGCGGAGTTCGCTGCTCCCACGACGTGCACGACGTCCCCGGCCACCTGGGTCGCCTCACTCGCCGTGGCGCCGTAGTAGACCCCCCGCCCGGTGAGGTCCGCGACACCCGGTGAGTCGAGCTTGCGGTACGACACGCCGGTCGCCACGATGACGGCGCGGGACTCGATCTCACCGTCGTCGAGGATCACGGCGTGCACGGGTCCGCGGGTCTCGATGCCCACGACGTCGCGGGCCAGCACCATCTCGACCCCGAAGCGCGAGACCTGAGCCACCGCGCGCATCGTGAGGTCGGCGCCGGAGAGCCCCTTCGGGAACCCCAGGTAGTTCTCGATCGACGCGCTGGTGCCTGCCTGACCGCCCGGCGCCTCCCGTTCCACGATGACGGTCGAGAGGCCCTCGGACGCGCCGTACACCGCGGCCGCGAGTCCGGCTGGGCCGCCTCCGACGATGCAGAGGTCGTAGAGGGGCTGGGTGGCCGTCGTGCGCAGGCCGAGGGCGGTCGCCAGGACCCGTGACCCGGGGGACCGCAGCGCCTCCGCGTCCGGCACGAGCACGAGCGGCAGGTCATCGGGAGTCGCGCCGGCGAGCGCGAGGAGCCGTTGCCCCTCTTCGTCCTTCTCGATGTCGAACCAGCGATACGGCACGTGGTTGCGCGCGAGGAAGGTCTTCACCTCGTGGCTGCGCTCGGACCACCGGTGGCCCACGACCCTGACCTCGGACTCCCGGTTGGGGTTCTCCCTCGCCCAGTCCTCGAGCAGATCGTCGATGACGGGGTAGAGCCGCTCCTCCGGGGGGTCCCACGGCTTGAGGAGGTAGTGGTCGAGGCCGATCGTGTTGATCGCCCGGATCGCGACGTCGGTGTCGGCGTATGCCGTGAGGAGGAGGAGCTTCGCCGTCGGGGCGGAGGGACGCACCTGCCCGAGCATCTCGATGCCCGTCATGACCGGCATCCGCTGGTCGCTGATGATGAGCGCCACGGGGCGGCCGCGCAGGGCGAGCTCGGCGAGGACGGACAGCGCCTCGCCCCCGGACGACGCCCGGACCACCCGGTGCTCGGCGCCGTAGCGGGCCCGCAGGTCCCGAGCGATCGCCGCGGCCACCTGTGGGTCGTCGTCGACCGTGAGGATCGTGGGCTTGGCCATGCAGTCGCCTCCGGAGGTGGACCGAACACTCCGGAGGCTATCTGGTCGGTGCCCTGCGGTCAGTCGGTCAGTCGGTCAGTCGCCGTCGTAGGGGCCGGGATCGTCGAAGTAGCCGCCCGCTCCGAGGGCGAAGAAGCCGATGATCGCGAGGATGCTGACGAGGAGGCCGACCCCGAAGGCGATCCAGCCGTAGCGGGTCATCCGGGCGGACCCTTCCGGGTCGGTCGACTGCTTGCTGAGACCGACGATGCCGAGGATCAGCGCGGGCAGGGTGAGCAGGCTGCAGCACAGGACGCTGAGGACGCCGGCCGTGATGGTGAGTGCGATGGCGCTCACGTTCTGCTTCGGTGCCTCGAAGGCACCCGGTGCGGCATACGGGCCGGCAGCGTAGGGGGGCTGGCCGTATGCCGGCGGCTGGCCGTATGCCGGCGGCTGGCCGTAGGCGGGTGGCGGGCCGGGCGGCAGCGGCTGCCCGTATCCGGGGAACACGCCGTACGGCGGGGGCGGCCCGCCCACGGGAGGGGGCCCCGGAAGCTGGGGCTGCCCATATCCCGGGAACAGGCCGTACGGCACGGGCGGTCCCGCCACGGGCGGGACGTAGTCAGGTGAAGGGGGCGGGTCCCACGCGGTGCTCGCGGGGTCGGTGCGGTCCGGGTCGGTGCGGTCCGGGTCGGTGCGGTCCCCCTCGGTGTGCTCCGGGTCAGTGCGTTCGGGGAGGATGCCGTCCGGTTCGGTGCCGTCCGGGTCGGTCCGCTGGGGGTCGGTGCCGTCCGGGTCGGTGCTCCCGCTCATGCCCGCCGTCCTTCGTCTCGAGGCGACGCGCCGAGAGGCCCGCCGCGGACGAGGGTAGCGGTCGCGCAGGGAGCGCGGCGCTCGCCGCCGGTGGGCTCGCGTGTCAGGATCGGCAGGTGAGACTTCCGCTGCCTCAGGTCGAGCCGGACGAGACGCTGCCGGAGTCCGTGACCGTCTACGAGGTGGGGCCGCGGGACGGGCTGCAGAACGAGGCCACCATCGTGCCGACCGCGGTCAAGGTCGAGTTCGTCCGCCGCCTGGCGGCGGCCGGGCTGGCGACCGTCGAGACGACGTCGTTCGTCGACCCCAGGTGGGTCCCCCAGCTCGCCGACGCGGCCGAGGTGCTCGAGCTCCTCGGGGATGACGGGCGTGGACCCGCGCGACCAGTCCTCGTGCCCAACGAGCGTGGTCTGGACCGTGCCCTCGAGGCCGGCGTCGGCGCCGTGGCGATCTTCGGCAGTGCAACCGAGAGCTTCGCCCGGCGCAACCTCAACCGCACCATCGACGAGTCGGTGGCGATGTTCCGTCCGGTGGTGGAGCGCTCCCGGGCGGAGGGGCTCTGGGTCCGGGGCTACGTCTCCATGTGCTTCGGCGACCCGTGGGAGGGACCGGTACCCACGGGTCAGGTCGTCGACGTCTGCCGACGCCTGATGGACCTCGGCTGTGACCAGCTGTCCCTCGGCGACACCATCGGGGTGGGGACCACCGGCCACGTCCACCACCTCCTGGCGGGTCTGGACGCGGCGGGCATCGGGGTCGACCGCGTGGGGGTCCACTTCCACGACACCTACGGCCAGGCCCTCTCCAACACCATGGCGGCCCTGCAGGACGGCGTCACGGTGGTGGATGCCTCCACGGGTGGACTGGGTGGCTGCCCCTTCGCCAAGTCGGCCACCGGCAACCTCGCCACCGAGGACCTCGTGTGGGCGCTTCAGGGCGCGGGCCTCGACACGGGGATCGACCTCGATGCCCTCGTTGCGACGAGCACGTGGATGGCCGGACACCTCGGCCGCCCGTCCCCCTCACGCGTGGTCCGGGCGCTCTCCGCCGACTGACCGGGGCCGCGACGGCAGTTCCCCCGCGGGGCGGACAGTCACCCCGCCCGGTGGCGCTGTGCTCCGTGGCGGGCTGGGGCTGTGAGTTCGGTATGAGTCGAGCACCAGGGGGTGACGCGGCAGGGTGGGAGGTCCACCATGGCGTCATGACCGATCGACCGACCGCCCCGCCCCCCGGTGATCCGGACCCCCAGCGTCCCCCGCAGGTGACACCGGAGGAGACGACCCCCACGACGGTCCTGCCACAGGAGGTCGCCCCCGCCACGACGGCTGCGGCCGGCCCGGCCGGCGGCCCACGGAGGCTGTGGGGCGAGGCGACCTCCACCGGTGGCGGCCGTGCCGCACTGGTGGTGGCCGCGATCCTGGGAACCCTCCTGCTCCTCACGGGGATCGGGCTCATCGCGGCGATCGCCGGCAACGACGGCCCGGACCGGGGCGAGCGCGTCGGCATGATGGACGACCGTCGCGGCCCCGGGAACGGCATGGGGATGGGTCGCGGGCAGGACAAGAAGCAGGGCAACGGGATGCCGGGCGGCAACGGGATGGGGAACCCCGGCCAAGGGAACAGCCCGGACGACCTCGGTGCACCGGGTCTCGGCCTCGGTCGCGGGCGTGGTGGGCCCGGCGCAGGTGAGGTCCTGCACGGCGAGTTCACCACCGGGGTCACCGGGACGCCGACGGTCATGGTGGTCCAGACCGGCGTCGTGACGGCCTACACGGCCGGCCAGTCGATCGCCGTCGAGAGCGCGGACGGCTTCCGGGCGACCTACTCCCTCGGCGGCGCCATCGACACGCCGAACAACGTCCCCGTCGCCGTCGGCTCGCAGGTGCGTGTGGTCGCAGCCAAGAGCGGGATGACCGTCACGAGACTGGACGTCCTCGGCTAGGTCGCGGCTGGTGGTGCTCCCGTCGCCCGGGTCGGCGCAGCGCGGGAGTCAGGCTCCTCGTCGAACAGGCCGTTGACCCGCGGGCTGATCCGCCGCTCCAAGGCCATGGCGAGGATCGCGACGCCGCCGAGGCAGCCGAGCAGCATGCCGATGAAGGTGCCTCCGAGCTGCCGGTCGAGCATCCAGCCCGCGACGACGGGAGCCGCGACGGCGCCCATCTGGAACGCCCCCGCGGAGACGGCGTTGAATCGGCCGCGCTCACGATCGTGCGCGAGGTCGTTGACGATTGCCGGGACGGTCGGCTGCAGCATCGTCTCGCCGAGCCCGAACATCACGTGGAAGACCACGACGCCGACGGCCGCGAGCAGGGTGCCCGCCACGAGCCCGGTGGCGCCCAGCAGCAGCCACGCAGCGGCCCACATGACGACGAGCCCGAGGAACACCCGGGTGCGGCGGTGGCCGTCGATGACCCGGAGCACGAAGAACTGCAGCCCCACGATGACCGCCGTGTTGGCCGCGAAGGCAAGCCCGATGGTCTGGGTCGACACCTCGCTGACCTGCCGGGCGAAGGCGGGAAAGCCGGCCTCCATCTGGCCGTAGCCGACGAAGCTGGTGAGGAAGGTCAGCAGGGTGATCCACAGGACGGCGGGCTTGCGGAGGATCGCCAGGTAGCCGGTGGCGCGGGGGTCCTCCTCGGAGGTGCGCTCGGGCCGGCCGGCGACGTGCCGCAGCGGCCCGAGGAGAAGCGTGATGGGGACGAGGACACAGGCGGCGTCGGCGAGGAAGATCGCCGTGAAGGTGCCGGGGCGGTCGACGTCGGTGAGGAAGCCGCTGACGATGCCGCCTATCCCGATGCCCAGGTTGACGAGCGCGAAGTTGATCCCGAAGAACTGGGTGCGCAGCCGCCCCGACACGATCGTCGACGTCAGCGCGTTGTAGCCCGGCCAGGCCACGCCGAAGCTGAGGCCGAGCAGGACGAACGCGACGACGAACGCCGGGACGTTCGTCGCGAACGCGAGGACGAGGGCGCCGAGGAACTGGGCGACGTTGCCGAAGAGGACGACGACCCGGGCGCCGAGGCGGTCGATGAGTGCGCCGACCGGGGCGGTGACGAGCAGGGCGACCATGGCGATGAGGCCCATGAGCAGGCCGGCCACGTCGAGGGAGATGCCGCGCACCTCGTGCACGTAGATGATCGTGAAGGGCAGCGTCATGCCTCGCCCCAGGGTCGACACGGCCGTCGTCGACAGCAGCAACCGGCCCGGCCGGGGGAGGGCGTTCCAGAACCCCCTGAGGGTCAGCTCGTGGACCGGGTCCTCCTGGCGGTCACGCTCGCTCCCCGCCCGGTCCTGGGTGGTCTCGGCCATGCGGTCCACCGTGTCACGCTCCACCGACAGGATCGACCGCTTTCCTGGGGGGCCTCGGCCGCCCACGACGAGGACCGTGGCGGCGGCCGGCATCCCTCCAGAACACGGGAGCACGCACCCGTGCGAGCGGTTAGCCTTGTCGGTGGCGCCCGCACCGGGCGTGGACCGGCGATCGCGACAAAGAGGTGTTCCGTGCCGACTGGCAAGGTGAAGTTCTTCGACTCCGAGAAGGGCTTCGGTTTCGTGTCCGGGGACGCCGGCGAGGGAGACGTCTTCGTCCCGGCGAGCGCTCTCCCGGAAGGCGTCGCGGGTCTCAAGGGCGGCCAGCGGATCGAGTTCAGCATCGCGGAGGGACGCCGCGGCGCCCAGGCCCTCTCCGTGCGCCTCCTGGACCCTGCCCCGTCGGTGAGCGTCAACCGGAGGGTCCGCGACCGCAAGCCCGCGGACGAGATGGTCGTCATCGTCGAGGACCTCATCAAGCTGCTCGACTCGGTGTCCGAGTCGCTGCGCCGAGGGCACTACCCGGACAAGGCGCACGGCAACAAGGTGGCGCAGGTGCTGCACGCCGTGGCGGGCGACCTCGAGCTGTGAGCGCCGCCCTCAAGGCCGACACGACGCTTCGCGGCTCCAGTGAGCTCGCGCGAGAGGCGGCGGTCTCCATCGCCGAGGCCGGCGCGGTCGGCGACCATCTCGGCATGGAGATGGTCGAGGAGCGCGTCGCGACCCACTACTTCGCCTGCACGGCCCTCGCCTACCGCGGGTGGCGGTGGGCCGTCACCGTCGCACGCGTGCCGCGGTCCAAGTCGGTGACGGTCAGCGAGGCCAACCTCGTCCCCGGTGAGGGCGCCGTCCTCTCGCCGGAATGGGTGCCGTATGCCGAGCGCCTGGCTCCGGGGGACGTCGGACCCGGCGACGTCACGCCCTACCTGCCCGACGACCCGTTGCTCGTGGCGGGGTTCGAGGCGACGGGCGACGAGGACGTCGACCAGGTCGCCCTGTGGGAGCTCGGCCTCGGCCGGCCGAGGGTGCTCTCCGCGGAGGGGCGGGAGGTCGCCGCCCAACGGTGGTACGAGGGCGAGTCCGGTCCGACGGCACGGGTCGCCGTCAAGGCCCCTGCGCCGTGCTCGACCTGCGGCTACTTCGTCCCCATGGCCGGGGCCCTGCGGGCGGTCTTCGGCGTGTGCTCCAACGGGTGGTCGCCGTCCGACGGACGGGTCGTCAGCCTCGACCACGGGTGTGGCGCGCACTCCGAGGTGGACCTCGACGTGCCGGCTCCGGAGCGGATATCCCCACCCGTCGTCGACGACTTCGAGCTCGACCCGGCCTGACGGCATCCGGGCCACCTCGCCGGCACGACGCCAGCGTCGGGGTCCCCGCAGTCACGCGCCCGAGGCGTTGCCCCGCCCGCGGCCGACGTACCACCAGGCGAAGGCGCCGAGCGCGATACCGGTGACACACGTCCAGGGCCACCAGGAGCGTTCGCCCGTGTGGAGCGCGGGCACGAGCAGGATGACGACGAGGGCCACGGCCCAGGCGGCGGTGCCGACGACGATCATCACCTTGGTCGGCACCGTGACGGGCGCCGTGGGGGCCGGTTCCCCCAGCGGGGAGCCCGGATGCCGGGCCGTCGGGTCGTCGGGCGTCACCGCTACAGCCTAGGGCTGCTCCCCGGCCTTGCCCGCAGGTCCAGCCGGCCTTCGCCCGGTCGACCGGGGGGAATGATTAGCACAGGTAATGAGTTGTGCTAACTATCGCCCACCCGTCCGACCGAGGAGCCTGTTGTGGACACCAGCACCCCCACCGTGCCGGCCCGGCCGTCGATGACGAGGGCCGAGCGAGACCGCCTGACGAGCGACCTCCGCATGGCGTGCATGCGCATCTCCCGTCGGGTGAGGTTCGAGAGCACCGCACCGGTCGCCCCGCACCAGTTCTCGGTGCTCGTTCGCCTCGAGGAGCGCCCGCGGACTCCCAAGGAGCTCGCGCGCACCGAGAAGGTCAGCGCCCCGAGCATGACCCGTACGGTTGCCGGTCTCGTCGCCGCGGGGCTCGTGGCACGCGCCGACGACCCGACCGACGGCCGATCGGTCATCCTCTCCCTGACGCCGGAGGGGCGACGCACCATCCGTGAGATCCGTCGGCGCCGTGACCAGTGGTTCGCCGCTCGGCTCGAGGGCCTCACCGACGACGAGCGCGCCCTCCTGGCTTCGGCCACCCTGCTCCTCGAACGGGTGGCCGCCGAGTGAGTCCCACCTTCACCTCGCTCGAGGTCCGCAACTACCGGCTCTGGGCGGCCGGCGCTCTCGTGTCGAACATCGGCACGTGGATGGGCCGCGTCGGCCAGGACTGGCTCGTCCTCACCGTGCTCACCGACGGCTCAGCCACGGCGCTGGGCATCGTCACGGGGCTCCAGTTCCTGCCGTTCCTGCTGCTCGCGCCGTGGGCCGGGCTGATCGCCGACCGGTTCCCCAAGCGCCGAACCCTGCTCCTCACCCAGACCTCCCTCGCGCTCTCGAGCCTGCTCCTCGGCGTCCTGGCGGTCACCGGCACCGCCCAGCTGTGGCACGTCTACGCCATCGCGCTCTTGCAGGGGGTCACCACGGCGATCGACAACCCTGCCCGTCAGGCGTTCGTCTCCGAGATGGTGCCCCCCGAGCAGCTGGCGAACGCCGTGGCGCTCAACTCGGCGTCCTTCAACGCCGGGCGCCTGATCGGCCCGGGCGTCGCCGGCCTGGTCATCGCCTGGTGGGGCACGGGCGAGGCACTGCTGCTCAACACCGTGACCTTCCTCTTCGTCATCGTGGCCCTGCTGCGCCTCCGGGTGGGCGAGCTGAGGCCCGCCCCGCTCGCGCGGGGGAGCGGCGGCATCCGAGAGGGGTTCCACTACGTGCGGCGACGCGGCGACATCCAGCTCGTCCTGGTCCTCGTCTTCGTGCTCGGCACCTTCGGGATGAACTTCCAGATCACCATGGCCCTCATGGCGACGAAGGTCTTCGACAAGGGGGCTGGGGAGTTCGGCCTCCTCGGGTCCATCATGGCCGTCGGCTCACTGACCGCCGCCCTGCTGTCCGCCCGGCGCAGGACCCCCAGGCTGCGGGTGCTCCTCGTGTCCCTCGTCGGCTTCTCGATCTCGGCAGCTCTTGCCGCGGCGGCGCCGACCTACTGGTGGTTCGCCGCCGCCCTCATCCCCGTGGGCCTCACCGCGCTCACCGCCCTGACGACGGCGAACGCCATGGTGCAGACTCGCGTCTCGCCCGAGATGAGGGGCAGGGTCATGGCCTTGTACATGGCCATCTTCATGGGCGGAACGCCGGTCGGCGCCCCGCTCATCGGCTGGATCTCCGAGCAGTTCGGCGCCCGGTGGACGATCGGCATCGGAGCGGTCGCCGTGGGGCTCACGCTCATCGGGGTCTCCGTGTGGCTTTCGAGGTCGCAGAATGTGCGGGTGAGCTACGAGTCGCAGCGCCGGCCACGGGTGCGGGTCACCGCCAGCCCCATCGCTCAGGACGGGGAGCGGCCCACCGTCTCCGTGCCGGAGCCGGCGCGCTGATGGCCGGGCCGGCATCCCGCCGAGGCGCGACGTGACGCCGGTGTTCCGGCGCCGGATGACCCTCGGCGTCCTCGCGTTCCTCCTCGCGCTCGCTGTCGTCTACGCCGTCACGCGCTGAGCCGCGGGCCGGGTGACATGGAGGCGCAGGTCCGGCAGAGTGGGGCCACCCGAGCTCGTCCCCGGAGGAGAATGCCGTGTCGGAACCCCGTGACGGAGTCGACCCGTCCGTCCCGCCGAGCGGTGAGGGCTGCATGGAGTGCCAGAGCTCCGGGGGATGGTGGGTCCACCTGCGGCGGTGCGCCCAGTGCGGGCACATCGGGTGCTGTGACACCTCGCCGGCACAGCACGCCAGGGCGCATGCGACCGAGTCGGGTCATCCGATCATCCGGAGCTACGAACCGGGGGAGGACTGGTGGTACGACTTCCGCACCGGGCACGGTGGGCACGGCCTGGATCTCGCACCGCCGCTGTCGCGCCCCGAGGAGCAGCCCGTACCGGGTCCTGCCGGTCGGGTGCCGGAGGACTGGCGCGAGAAGGTCCACGGCTGACGGTCCGGCGTCGACAGTGTGGGTGCGCGCTCACCCCGTGACGTGACCCAGCTCATGGCCGCGGCGCCGGGAGCCGCCTAGCCTCGAGGAGTGGGCAGCAGCGCCTCCAGGCTCATCGACCGTGCGCGGCCCGACGACGTCCTCCACCTCGCCGTCGACCGTGGTCGGGTGCCGATGGCGATCGGTGCTCTTCTCGTGCTCGAGCCGGGTCGCCGCCCTCGCGCGGACAAGGTTCGGGCCACTCTCCTCCACCGTGCGGCCGGCGTTCCGCGCCTCGCTCAGCGCCTCGCGACGACCCCGCCCGGTGCGGGGCGGCCGGTGTGGCTGGATGCCGGCTCGGACGTGCTGGCCGAGCTCGTCGACGGTCTGGTGGTGCCGACCTCGGGGACGGCGGAACCCGGTGCGGTCTCGCGAGAGCTGCTCGACGCCACGGCTGACCTCGTGATGCACCGGCTCACCCCCGAGCGACCTCTCTGGCGGGCGCGCCTCCTGCTCGACTCCGGGGGTGGCGTGCTCGGCATCGCCATCGTCGCGCACCACGTCCTCGCCGACGGGATGGGGGGCCTTGCCGTGCTCGGTGCGCTCGCTGACGGAGGACCGGCCGGCCCGGTCCGGCCGGCGGAACGTCTGCCGGAAGCGCGTCCTCCGTGGCGGGACCTGGCGCGCGACGCGTGGACCGGTCGGCTGCCCGGACTCCGGACCCCAGGAACGGCGGTCCGACGGGTCGGTGGGGGCCTGGACGAGCTGGGCCTGCGGCGCCCGCACGGCGCTGAGAGGTGCAGCCTCCTCGCGCCCTCGAGCGGCCGTCGCCGGCTGGCCGTGTGCCACGTGGAGCTCGCCGGCACCCTCGCCAGTGCTCGGACGAGAAACGCGACGGTCAACGACCTGGTCGTCACTGCGGTCACGGGAGCCCTCGTTCGGCTGCTCGAGCGCCGTGGGGAGCGCATCGGTGAGCTCGTCGTGTCGGTGCCGGTGTCCCGCCGGCGCCAAGGGGACGCCGCCAGTCTGGGAAACGCGACGGGGGTCGTGCCGGTCCGGGTGCCCGCAGTCGTCGACGCCCAGGAGCGCCTCACCTCGCTGCTGCAGCAGGAGGCGAGGGTGAGGTCCACGGGCCGCGGCGGGTCCGCGGCCGTCCTGACCCCGCTGTTCCGCACTCTCGCCGCCGTCGGAGCGTTCCAGGCGTTCGTCGACCACCAGCACCTGGTCCACACGTTCGTGACGAACCTGCGTGGCCCCGCGGAGCGGCTCTCGTTCGCCGGGTCACCCGTGGCAGCGGTGGTGCCGGTGGCCGTCAACCCGGGGAACGTGACGCTGTCGTTCGATGTCCTGTCCTACGCCGGGACACTGGGCATCACGGTCGTGGCTGACCCGGTACGCGTGCCGGAGAACGACTGGTTCCGCGATGTCCTGGAGGAGGAGCTACGGGCGGTCGTCGGGGCTGGAGGGTGACCGGGGCGCCTCAGGCGAGCTGCTTCACGACGTGCTCCACGCACCCGAGGAGACGGCTGACGTCGTCCGGCTCGACGGCAGGGAAGCATGCGACGCGCAGCTGGTTGCGGCCGAGCTTGCGGTAGGGCTCCACGTCGACGATCCCGTTGCTCCGCAACACCTTCGCGACGGCAGGGGCGTCGACGGCGTGGTCGAAGTCGATGGTGGCGACGACCTGCGAGCGGTGCGACGGGTCTGTGACGTACGGAGCGGCATACTCGCTCGCCTCTGCCCAGTCGTAGAGGCGACCCGAGGAGTCGGCCGTGCGCGCGGTGGCCCAGTCGAGCCCGCCCTGCGCGTTGAGCCACTCGACCTGGTTGGCCAGCATCGCCAGGGTCGCCACGGCGGGCGTGTTGTAGGTCTGGTCGAGGCGGCTGTTGCTGATCGCCGTCGGCAGGCTGAAGAAGTCGGGGACCCACCGGCCGGATGCCGCGATCTCCTCGACCCGGGTGAGGGCTGCGGGTGAGAACAGGGCGAGCCAGAGGCCGCCGTCCGACGCGAACGACTTCTGCGGCGCGAAGTAGTAGACGTCCGCCTGCCGGATGTCGACCGGCAGGCCGCCGGCTCCCGACGTCGCGTCGACGAGGACGAGGGCGTCGTCGTCGGCTCCCTCCACGCGATTGACCGGCGCCATGACGCCGGTGCTCGTCTCGTTGTGGGCCCAGGCGTAGACGTCGACCCCGGCTTCGGCCCGTGGGTCCGGCCGGCTGCCCGGCTCGCTGGCGATGACGGTCGGCTCGCCGAGGAACGGGGCGTTCCTCGTCACGGTCGCGAACTTGCTCGAGAACTCGCCGAAGGTCAGGTGCTGTGCGCGGTCCCTCACCAGGCCGAACGCCGCGATGTCCCAGAACGCCGTCGCGCCACCGTTGCCGAGGACGACCTCGTAGCCGTCGGGGAGGTCGAAGAAGGTGGTGAGGCCGCTTCGAACCGTCTTGACGAGGTTCCTGACGGGCGCCTGCCGGTGGGACGTGCCGAGGACCGTGTGGCCGATCGCGGACACCGCCTCGACCTGGGCGGCGCGCACCTTCGACGGTCCGGACCCGAAGCGACCGTCCCCGGGGAGCAGGTCGGCGGGGATGGTGATCTGGGCGTCGCTCACGAGCTTCTCCGGTGTCGGTGTGGGGTGTGGTTGTGGTGACGGTCGGCCCCCGCGGCAGTGGACGGGGCCGCGGGGCGACGTCGTCGGCGGCCCGTGACGGCAGCCATCCTCCCGAACCTGACCGGATGCCGGACGGGAGGTCCACCACGCGGAACCGGCGTGGGCCACGCCGGTCGCCGGTCGAGCTCGGCGGCCACGCCCTGAGCGCGGCGCCGGCGGTCACGCCACGGCTCAGCGCGGCTCACCGGGCGGGGTCGAAGCCCTTGACGTCCTCGATCGGACGGGGACCGGGACCGACGTAGCGGGAGCTGGGCCGGATGAGCCGCCCGGTCTTCTTCTGCTCCAGCACGTGGGCCGACCAGCCGGCGGTGCGGGCGCAGGCGAACAGCGGGGTCATCATGTCGCCGGGGACGTCCGCGAAGTCGAGGAGGACGGCGGCCCAGTAGTCGACGTTGGTCTCCATGACGCGCTCGGGGTGGCGCTCCGCGAGCTCGGCCATCGCCGCCTTCTCGAGCTCGAGGGCGACCTCGTAGCGCGGCGCGCCCAGGCGCTGGCAGGTGTCGCGGAGCACCGCCGCCCGCGGGTCGTACGCGCGGTAGACGCGGTGCCCGAAGCCCATGAGGCGCTCCTTGCGGTCGAGCACCTCCTTGACGTACCGGCGGGCGTCGCCCATCTGCTCGACACCTTCGATCATGTGCTGCGCCCGGCTGGGGGCTCCTCCGTGGAGGGGGCCGGAGAGGGCGCCGATGGCTCCGGAGAGGCAGGCGGCGACGTCCGCGCCGGTCGAGGCGATGACGCGCGCGGTGAAGGTGGAGGCGTTGACGCCGTGCTCGGCGGCGGAGATGAAGTAGGCGTCGACGGCTTCGACGTGCT
Source organism: Ornithinibacter sp. (assembly GCA_029266735.1). Classification (GTDB taxonomy): domain Bacteria; phylum Actinomycetota; class Actinomycetes; order Actinomycetales; family Dermatophilaceae; genus Fodinibacter. The sequence continues at coordinate 9,683 of JAQSWG010000011.1, read as the reverse complement.
GGGGGTCGGGTTCGCCGCGCCAGCGGATCATGAAGCGCTCCGCGATGGTGCGGCCCTTGTCGACCTCCCGCTGCGGCACCATCGGCCGGCCCTGGCCGTGGGCCGACTGGCCGATGAACGAGATCGCCATGACCGAGGCGCGCGCAAGGTTCTCGCGGGCCTCGTCGTCGTCGATGTCGAGGAGCGGCTTGAAGCCCCACACCGGGGCCAGCTGCGCCAGTGCCGACTGGACGTCGACGCGGATGTCGCCGGTGTGCACCGGCAGCGGGAACGGCTCCGCGGGCGGCAGGCCTGGGTCGAACTCGTTGTCGACGAGCAACCCCCAGACCTGCCCGAACGAGACCCGCCCCACGAGGTCGTTGATGTCGACCCCGCGGTAGCGGAGGGCGCCGCCCTCCTTGTCGGGTTCGGCGATCTCGGACTCGAAGGCGATGACCCCCTCGAGCCCGGGCCGGAAGTCCGGATCGCTCACGGGGTCGGAGGTCCCTGTGGTGGCGGTGCTCATGGCGTCCCCAATCGTCGCTCGGCGCCTTTGTCGGGCGGCCCCATTGTGCACGGCGGCGTCAGGTGTTCCCACTCGTGGAGCCGGCACCGGACGTCATGCCGGGGCCTCGCCGGTCCCGGACCGCCATGTTGGGACCACCCGGATCGCGCATCTCGAACAGGTCGGTGGCCTCGAGGAGCTTGCTGAGCTTGGCGTAGCCGTAGTTGCGCGGGTCGAACGAGGACTGGTTCGCGATGTGGTTGCCGACGGTGCCCACCCGTGCCCACCCGGAGTCGTCGGCGGCTCCCTCGACGGCTCCCCTGAGGAGCCTGACGAGCTTGGCGTCACCGCGCAGCTGGGCCCGCGTCGCGCGTGCCGGGGTGGCGGCGGGCGCGGCGGAGACGGCAGCGGCCTTCTTCTTCGGGGAGGCCTTCGTCGCGCCGGCGGACGTGCCGGCCGTGGTGCTCGTCGCCTTGGCCGTGGCACGACGACGGGTGGGTGTGACGGGTGCGTGCGCGACCTCCGAACCCTCATCCGCCGGCTCGGCCTCCGTCGCCCCGCCGTCCACCTGACCACTCGGCGCAGGTAGTCGGTTGAGCACGAGGAAACGGGTGCAGGCGCTCTGGAACGGCTCGGGCGTCTTGGCGTCACCGAACCCGTAGACGTGGGCACCGTGCTCACGCAGGTGCATGACGAGGGGGGTGAAGTCGGCGTCCGACGACACGAGCGCGAACGCGTCGGGACGCTGGCTGTGGAGGATCTCGACGGCGTCCACGGCGAGGGCGATGTCGCTGGCGTTCTTCCCCTTGCTGGGGTCGAACTGCTGGACGGGCCGGATGCCGTGGTCGTGCAGCACCGCGACCCAGCTCTTCAGCCCGGTCTTCGTCCAGTTGCCGTAGGCACGTCGCACGTTGGTCTCCCCCAGGGTCGACAGCTCACCGAGGATGACGTCGATGCGCCCCGCGGTGGCGTTGTCGGCGTCGATGAGGAGGGCGATCTGCGCCGGCTTGTCCATGCGGGGACCCTAGCCCTCGGCCGGCGGAGGCGCCGGGGGGCCGGGCTCCGGTGCGTCGTCGGGCATGATCTGCGGGTGCTGCTGCGCTCCCACCTCCCGGACCTCACCCCGCTCCGGGAGAGCGCGGCATACCGGCGGTTGTATGCCGGCTTCACCCTGTCGAACATCGGCTCCCAGATGGCGATCGTCGCCATCGGGCTGCAGGTCTACGACATCACCCGGTCCACGGCGGCAGTGGGCGTCGTCGGGTTCTTCGCGCTCGTGCCGCTCGTCGTCATGGGGCTCTACGGCGGGTCGCTGTCCGACCACCACGACCGGCGCTCGGTGGCGCTCCTGGCGAACCTCGTGGCGTGGCTCACGAGCATCGCGTGCGCGGTCCAGGCGTGGATGGGCAACACCAACGTGCTCGTGCTCTACCTGCTCGTCGCCGTGTGGAGCGGTGCGTTCGGGGTCAGCTCACCGGCCCGGTCCAGCATCTACCCGCGGATCCTGCCGCGTGAGCAGCTGCCGGCTGCCAACGCACTCGGCGTCTTCGCGATGTCAGCGGCGATGATGCTGGGCCCGCTGCTCGCCGGGCTGCTCATCGACTGGGGTGGTTACGGCGTGGCCTACACCGTGGATGCCGTCGTCACCACGGCGGCGCTGTGGGGTCTGTGGCGGCTGCAGCCGCTGCCGCCCGAGCGGCACGAGGAGGGCGGCGCCACGCGAGCGGGCTTCGGTTCGGTCGTCGACGGCTTCCGCTTCCTGCGCACGGCGCCCAACGTGAGGATGACCTTCGTCGCCGACATCGCCGCGATGCTCCTCGCGCAGCCCCGGGTCATCTTCCCGGCGGCGGGCGCGGTGATCCTCGGTGGAGGAGCGCGAACGGTGGGCTACCTCTATGCCGCGGGGGCGGTCGGAGCGGTGCTCGCCACCCTGGCCTCCGGACGGCTCGGCCACGTGCGTCATCAGGGCCTCGCGATCATGGTGAGCATCGTCGGCTGGGGCCTCGGGATCGCCGGCCTGGGGGTCGCCCTGCTCGGGGCGGGGAACTGGCTCACCCCCGAACAGGCCCTGTGGGGAGCCCTCGCGGCGATGGCGTTCGCGGGGGGATCGGATGCCGTGAGCGCGGTCTTCCGCACGACCATCCTCCAGTCGGCCGCCCCGGACCGGATGCGGGGCCGCCTCCAGGGAGTGTTCATCGTCGTCGTGGCCGGCGGCCCACGGGTGGGGGAGCTGCTCGGCGGTGTGGTGGCTGACCGGATCGGGGAGGGCTGGATGGCCGTCTCGGGGGGCCTCGCCTGCCTGGTGGCCATCGGTGTCCTGTCGTTCCGGCACCCGCACTTCCTCCGCTACGACGCGCGCCACCCCACCCCGTAGCGCCCACCCGTGCATCCCCCGCCCCCCGCCTCCCCGACTTCGTCTGTCAGCTTGCCGCCGACGCGCCGCTTCGGCGGCGCGTCGGCGGCATCGCGACAGACGAAGTCGGGAAGGCGGGGACGGCATAGGGTCGGGCGATGGACCACCGACGCCTCGACTACGACGGTGACGGACTCACCGAGGACCAGCTCCTGGAGACGCCGTTCGCCCAGGCTCGGCTCTGGGTGGACGAGGCGCTCGCGCGGGCCGAGCGCTCACCGGACGTCGTGGAGCCCCTCGCGATGTCGGTCGCGACCGTCGACCGCCAGGGCCATCCGAACGTCCGCACGGTCCTCATGCGCTTCCTCGACGAGCGCGGCCCGGGGTTCGTCACGGCGCTCACCTCGACCAAGGGCCGCGAGATCCTCCTCAACCCTGCGGTGGCCGCGGCGCTCACCTGGCCGGCGATGTACCGGGCGATCCGCTTCCGGGGCCGCGCCCTGACCCTCGACGACGCCGAGGTCGAGGAGTACTTCGACTCCCGACCGTGGGCTTCGCGGATCTCGGCCTGGACCTCCCGGCAGAGCGAGCCGATCGGGTCGCGGAAGGAGCTCGAGGCGGCATACGGCCGCCGGGCCGAGCAGTTCCCGGAGGGCAGGGCGCGCGTGCCGGTGCCCGACTTCTGGGGCGGCTTCCGGATCGTGCCCGACGAGGTCGAGTTCTGGGCCGGCCGGCGCAACCGGCTGCACGACCGGCTGGTGTTCACCCGCACCGGCGAGGGCCACCTCGGCGACCCCACCTCCTGGCGGCTGCACCGTCGCCAGCCCTGAGCGTCAGGCCTCGCGGTGCACCTTGTGCGGCGCGGCCTGCGCGCGCGGCTTGAGCACGAGCAGGTCGACGTTGACGTGCGCCGGCCGCGTCGCCATCCACACGATCGCGTCCGCGACGTCATCGGCGACGAGCGGTTCGCGGACACCGGCGTAGACGGCATCCGCTCGTTCCCGGTCACCGCCGAACCGGGTGAGCGAGAACTCGTCGGTGCGCACCATGCCCGGCGCGACGAGCGTGATCCGGACGGGCTGGTCGACGAGCTCGAGTCGCAGGGTCTCGGTCATGACATGGACGCCGTGTTTCGCCACGGTGTACCCGCCACCTCCCTCGTATGCCGTGAGACCGGCGACCGAGCCGACGTTGACGACGACACCCTCGCCGTCGGCGGCGAGGAGGGCGGGCAGCAAGGCCTTGGTCACCCGAAGTGTCCCGAGGACGTTGGTGTCGTACATCCGCTGCCAGAGGGCGACGTCGGCCTCCGCCACCGGCTCCAGGCCGAGCGCTCCGCCCGCGTTGTTGACGAGGACGTGCACACGACCGCCGGCCACCCGGGTCAGGGTCGAGACGTCGTCGTCGCTGGTGACGTCACAGGCAAGCGCCGTCCCGCCGATCTCGGCGGCGAGTGCCTCCACCCGTTCGGCCCGCCGGGCCGCACACACGACGCGGAAACCCTGCGCCGCGAGCAGCCGGGCGGTGGCTTCCCCGATACCGCTGCTCGCGCCGGTGACCACCGCGGTTCGGCGGCCGTCGGTGGTCGCCGCCGGGGTCACGAGGCGTCCCGGGGACGGACGGACGCCGGGTCCACGGCCACCCAGGTGGCCTCGGCCCGGGCCAGGACGCGTCCCTCCACCGCGAGGAGCGCGCTCCCGCTGTGGTGCTTGCGGCGATCGGCACCCCGCGACCACGCGAGGACGACGTGGGGCTCACCGGTGGCGGGCACCGCGTGCACCCTGGCCGTCATGGTGCCGAGGACCATCGGTCGCCCGGCGATCCCCGCGGACCACCCCCCGGGACAGTCCAGTGCCGCCCAGACGACGGGGACGTCCGCCTCCTGCGGCACCCAGGTCGTGGCGTACCGGCCCGTGCCGTCCTCGAGCGGGCCGGGGCGCAGGCAGAGAGCGTCGCCGGCGTCGCGGGCCGTGCCGCAGGAGAAGCACGTCGGGAAGGGATGCTCCGTCAGGCCCTCGAACCGGTGCTCAGCGGCCTGCGCCTGTGCGAGCGTCACGTGGCCCGGCAGCTCCTCGGTGAGGTCCGGGCTGGCAGTCGCCGTGGCCACGAGGTGGTCGCCGTCGAGCAGCCGGATGCCGGATGGCTCGGTGTCGCGGTCCTCCTCCAGGACAGTCAGAGGTCGGTCGAGCGGGGGTGGAGACGCCAGGCGCACTGTCACCGCCGGTCGGTCGGGCGTGGTGACCACCTGCGTGGCGACGGAGCCGCTGACCCAACCGCCGTTGCCGGACTCGGGCGGACCGCAGAAGCGGCGGGGAATGACGAGCTCCACATCGCCAACCTACCCATCACGCGCCGGGGCAGTTATCTTGACATCGAGATAACTCGCGGGTCGGCCGCCGGCTCGCCGCTGCCGGCATCCCCGGCTGGTGGAAGGAAGGAGGGACGGTGGAGCGCGTGGAGGACTTCTCGCTGCGCCGCATCGCCGTCCCGGCGTTCGGTCCGTCGGCGATCTGGTCGATCGGGGCGGGTGCGGTGCTGCCCGTCGTGGCACTCAGCGCGCGCGGGCTCGGTGCCTCGGTCGGCCTCGCCGCGCTCTTCGTGGGCATCACCACGGTGTCGGAGTTCGCCGCTGCCGTCCCGGCCGGTGTCCTCGTCGAGCGGATCGGCGAGCGTCGAGCGCTCGTCCTCGCTGGGCTGGCGGATGCGGCGGCCTGCGCCCTCGCCCTCCTCGCGCCGTCACTGTGGGTGCTTGCGCTGGCCGTCCTCCTGCTCGGGCCCTCCGGCTCGGTGTTCCTCCTCGCCCGCCAGTCCTACCTCACCGCCGCGGCACCGGTGCATCTCCGGGCCCGGGCCATGTCGACCCTCGGGGGAGTCACCCGGGTAGGGCTGTTCGTGGGACCGCTGCTCGGCGCCCCGGTCGTCGCTCGATGGGGTCCGCAGGGAGCGTTCGGCGTCGCGGTGGTCGCTGGTGTGCTCGCGGCTGCCCTGGCCTGGCGGACCCCCGACCTCGGCTCGCACCATGTCGCGTCCGGCGCTGGGCCGTCTCGGGTGCCGGTCCGCCAGGTCGTGGCTCGCCACCGACGCGTTCTCCTCACGGTCGGGCTCGGAGTGCTCGCCATCGGCCTGGCCCGGTCCTCCCGCGTGGTCGTCGTGCCGCTGTGGGCGGAGCACATCGGTCTGGATGCGGCCCAGACATCGCTCGTGTTCGCCGCGGCTGCCCTCGTCGAAGTCGTCCTGTTCTGGCCGGCCGGCACCGTCATGGACCGCCACGGCCGGGTGTGGGTCGCGGTGCCGGTGTCCCTGCTCATGGGAGCGGGCCTGCTCTGCCTGCCGCTCACCACGTCGCTCCTCGGCGTGGGAGCCCTGGCCCTGCTCATGGGCGTCGGCAACGGGCTCGGGTCGGGGATCGTCATGACGCTCGGGGCGGATGCCGCGCCGGAAGCCGGGAGGGCACCGTTCCTCGGCGTGTGGCGGCTGCTGTCCCTCGTGGGCCACAACGGTGCATCGGTCGTCGTAGCCGCGGTCGCTGCGGTGGCCAGTATCGGGGTGGCCAGCGTGACGGTGGGGCTGCTGACGCTCGCCGGCGGTGCATGGCTGGCCCGGTGGCTTCCCGAGTACGACCCGCGTCGAGGTCCGCGCGACGCCGAGCCCACCTGAGCACGGGAGGCGCCGCCGTGCGGGGCGCGGGTCTGGGGGGTGACCGTAGGCTGACCATCGTGACCGACCTCATCGACACCACGGAGATGTACCTGCGCACCATCTTCGAGCTCGAGGAGGAGGGCATCACCCCGCTGCGGGCTCGGATCGCCGAGCGGCTGGGCCACTCCGGCCCGACGGTCTCGCAGACGGTCGCCCGGATGGAGCGCGACGGCCTCCTCCATGTCGCCGGAGATCGCCACCTGGACCTCACCGACCACGGGCGGCTGCTGGCGACCCGCGTCATGCGCAAGCACCGCATCGCCGAGCGGCTGCTCCTCGACGTCATCGGGCTGGAGTGGGAGTACGTCCACGACGAGGCCTGCCGGTGGGAGCACGTCATGTCGGACCGGGTCGAGCGCAAGATCCTCGCGATGCTCCCGGATCATGCGGAGTCCCCCTACGGCAACCCGATCCCGGGCCTCGCCGAGCTCGGCGACACCGGTGAGCCCGTCGACTTCCGGTCGGGCCTGGCCACCTTGGCCGAGGTCGCGGGAGCCGAGCCCCGCGTCGTCGTCGTCCGGCGCATCGGCGAGCCGGTGCAGTACGACTCCGAGGCCTTGGGGCTGCTCACGACGGCGGGGCTGCTTCCGGGAGAGCCGGCCAGGGTCCGCCGTGACGTGGGGAGAGTGATCGCCTCCCGTGAGGGCGCGGAGGAGTCCTCCGGCGTCTCGCTGCCGTTGGACATCGCGTCCCACGTCTTCGTCCAGCTCACCTGAGAGGAACCTCAGGCTGAAACGCGCCTGACGCCGCTGGTCAGGCGGGTGGGGAGGCGACGAGCCGCCACGGGACCACGACACGTGAGGCGTGTCTCGTTACCGGAATGTGACTTCGAGGCCTGACGCGGCTACGGTGGCATGGTTCGTCCCCGCCTCGGAAGGCAATCTCCACCTCGTGTCACGTCCTCGCCACACCGGCCGCCGCCGTGCCCCAGGCCCCGTTCGTCGTCTCCCTGACGGTTTTCCGCGCGTGGGCGCGGCCTGGGCCGCCAAGTCCGTCGCCACCGCCGGTGTCGTGGGCGGTGCAGCCGTCGCGCTCGCCCTGCCCGTCGACGCCAGCCCTGCCCCGCTGAGCCTGCCGGTCACCGGCACCACCGACACCCAGGACCGCACGGACCTCCAGAGCGCCTCGAGGTCCGAGGCCCGATCCGCCGCTGCGCCGGCTCCGGCCGTCTCAGCGCCCGTCGAGGCGGCGCCCGTCGTCCCCGAGACCGTCGGTGTGGCGGGAGTGAAGGCGGTCGCGAAGCCCAAGCCGAAGCCCACGCCGACCCCGACGGAGACGGAGCGGGCCACCGAGAGCTCCAGCTCGAGCTCCTCCTCGCCGAGCGTGACGGTGAGCTCGAGCGGGATCTCCTCGAAGTGCTCGAGCCTCGGCCTGGTGACGGACGCCGCCCGCCTGTGCACAGCCGTCCAGAGGACCTTCGGCATCGACTCGATCGGTGGCTACCGGCCGAACGCCGGCGAGCACAGCACGGGCCAGGCCGTCGACTTCATGACCAGCGGATCCACCGGTGACGCCATCGCCGAGTTCGTCCAGGCCAACGCCGGGACCTACGACGTGCAGTACGTCATCTGGGAACAGCGCTACTGGGAGCCAGGGTCGTCCTGGGAGCTCATGGAGGACCGCGGGTCGATCACGGCGAACCACTACGACCACGTGCACGTCACGGTCAACTGACGTCCCGGCCCGGACCGGGCCAGACGGCACCTCGAGGGCCGCCCTGCCGACAGTCGGCACGGCGGCCCTCAACACGTCGTGACCTGTTTGTGACATTGCCCGGTGCCCGTGCTACGTTTTTCGAGCCCCCTCCTCCGGAGGCGGGTCCTCACCGCGGACGCCGAGTCCTGCCACCGCCATGACGGCTCCTTGGGGTGAAGCCAGCCGGGTCACGACGACCGGGTGGCCGGGCAACCTCAGCCCGAACCCGACAGCTCACCCCGTAGGCACTGAGAGGTACTCCGTGGTCAACGACACCCGCGCCGGGCGACACCGCCCTGCCACCCCCTACAACCCCGTCACCGAGCTCTCGACGATCCTCCGCAGCGCGGGGGAGACGAGCGTCAAGGCGTCGGCCGTGCTGGCGGCGTCGGGCGGCCTGGTCGCCACCTTCTCGCTCCCCGCCCAGGCGAACCCATCGGAGGCCGCCGCCCGAGCCACGGCGACCGCAGCGGCGAGTCCCGCGCCCGCCGAACCGGTCGCCCTCAGCCTGGCGCCAGCGGTCGTCGCGCCCGAGCCCGCCTCCCCGGTGGCGAGCGAAGCCATCGGCGTCGCCGGTCTCAAGGCCGTCGCGAAGCCGAAGCCGGCACCCCGCCCGGCGCCGGTGGAGGAGGCAGTGGCAGAGCGCACCTCCACCTCGAGCACGCCTGCGGCGAGCCGGACGACGACACGGAGTGCACCGGTCTCGCAGTCCTCCAGCGAGGTCGTCAACATCGCTCGTACCCTGCTCGGCATCGCCTACGTCTACGGTGGCGAGACCCCGGCGGGCTTCGACTGCTCGGGCTTCACCCAGTACGTCTTCGGCAAGGCCGGTGTCTCGATCCCTCGCACCGCCTCGGCGCAGCAGTCCGCTGCGACGCCGGTGAGCGACCCACAGCCGGGTGACCTCGTCTTCTACGGATACCCCGCCTGGCACGTCGGCATCTACACGGGCAACGGGATGATGATCGACTCACCGCGTGAGGGCAAGTTCACCTCCGAGCGCCCCTTGTTCTCAGGTGTCACCGGCTACGGCCGGTTCTGACCGCTCGTTTCCGCCGCGGCGCCCCGGGCCCCGTCAGGGTCCGGGGCGCCGCGGCGTGCGGTCCGCGGACGCCCCCGGGGCGCCGAGCACCTCCTCGAACGCGGCGAGGAGCCGGTCCCCGAAGAGGACGAAGCGCACGAGCGTGAGTCCCGGGCGCTCGTCGCAGTCGTCCTGCACGGTGCGCACCGCCACCTCCGCGACGTCTCGGGCAGCCCAGCCGTAGGCACCGGCGCCCACGGCTGGGACGGCAACCGTGCGGGCGCCGATCTGGCGGGCAACGGCGAGGCTGCGGCGGAAGCATGACGCCAGGAGGATGGGGTCCGTCTCACCACGGTGCCGGTTGGGACCGACCGTGTGGATCACCCAGCGGCACGGGAGGGCACCTGCACCGGTGGCGACCGCGTCTCCGA
>JAQSWG010000010.1 GCA_029266735.1 Ornithinibacter sp. | reverse complement strand
TGAGGGCGCGGGTCGAACCGTTCCAACACCGCCTCCACCACCTCGAGAACCGGCCGAACAGCTTCGAAGTCGTGCACCCAGGTGAAGTGCATGGTCACCGTGTCCCGGCCATGGGAAGGGCTGAGCCATAGGTCGTCTGCGGCGACCGTGCGCATCTCGAACACCAGCAGCACGGGGGCGATCTCGTCCCCAACGGCCGACAGCGCCTCGAACGCCTCAGCCGCGTGCTCCCGCCCCAGGTAGTACTCCGACTGCAGCTCCTCCCCCGCGCTCGGCGTGAACTCAGGTCGGAAGTGGGGCAGCCGGTGGTGCCACGGGCCGCGCTCGCCCAGCTGGGCCGTCGTCGCCGCCGGGTCCATGCCCTGGACCGGGTGCCGGGGCACCGTGTCCGGCGGCACGCCGAGCAGTGACGGCGCCGGGCCGTCGCCAGGCGCCACGCGGCGCTTCAGCCAGACGCCGTCCACGCGGGAGCGGTCGGAGAACGTCGAGAACACACTGACGCTGTACGCCATCGCCAGCACCTCGTCGAGCCGCTCGAGCAGCGGCCCGGACGGCACGCCTGTGTGCACGACTTGGCTCACCTCGTACGCCGGCTCGGTCCGCAGCCACAGCCGGGTGACCACTCCCAGGCACCCCAGGGCGAGCACGGCTCCTGGAAACTGCGGGTCGGCGTCCGAGAAGCGGACCAGCTCCCCATCCGCCCGGACCAGCTCCACGGCTGCCACGGCGGTCGAGAGGCTGCCGTTGGTGTTGCCCGACCCATGCGTCCCCGTCGAGCAGGCCCCGGCGACGCTGATGTGCGGCAGGGACCCGAGGTTGTGCAGGGCCCAGCCCTCCTCGTGCAGCGCGGCGGTGAGCCGGGCGTACGTCGCCCCACCTGGCACGACGACGAGCCGGTCGTCACCGAGGGCCTCGAGAGGAAGGTCCAGCTCGAGGGTGGAGACCAGCGTGCCCGACGTGTCGGCGACCCGCGAGAAGGAATGACCCGTCCCGACCGCCCGGACGAGCCCGCTCGACGCGACCACCTCCTGCAGCTCCGCAACGGAGGTCGGCGCGACGACCCGGGCAGCACCGAACTCGACGTTGCCGGCCCAGTTGCGCATCTGCTCAGCCCGCGTAGGCGTCGACGGAGTCGGTGACATCGGCGAGGAGAGGATCGAGCCGCTGCGCCGCATCCGTCGAGATGTCACCTTCATCGACCGCCTTGCCGTACTCCTCGACGAGCTTGTCCCTCTCGTCGACGACCTTCTCCACCTCGTCGTCCCGCAGGGCCTGCTGGATGTCGCGCACCCTGTCGTCGAGCGTCTTGGCGATGTCGTTGTCGATGACCCCGTCACGCTGGAGCGAGTCGACCTCGTCCGAGAACGTGGAGAGGCTCGCCGCGACGGCATCCGCCGGGTTCGCGGTCGGCGTGGGCGATGGTTCGGTGGTCGAGGGAGTCGGCGTCGGGGTGGGGGATGCCGTCGTCGGAGGTGGCTCGCTCGTCTCCGCGGCCGGCGAGGAGGCCGTGGGGGTCGGCGAGTCCGACGCCGTCGGCCCCGGGTCGTCCCCCACACCGAACACCTGCCAGGCGAGCAGCCCCAGAGCCGCCAGCGCTACGAGCCCCAGCAGCCACGTCAGCGCCGATCGGTCGCGACGCTCGTCCCGCGGGTCCGGGTCCACCGGAAGGGCGGCCGGCAGTGGCGCCGGCGCGGATGCCGTGTCCAACCGCTGCGTGGCCGCGGCCGCACCGGCCGCCGGCAGCACTGCCGTCGCCATTCCCCCGACCGACTCCCGCGCGGCCAGCGCCTCCGCGACCGACGCCGCACCGGCGGGCCGGTCCGCCGGGTCCTTGGCGAGCAGCCCGTGGACCAGGTCGGCCAGCCAGTCCGGGGTCTCCGGCCGCAACCCTCGGACGTCGGGCACCGGGTCCTGCCCGTGCATCAGCATCGTGGCGACCGGTGTCGGCCCCCGGAAGGGCGGGCGGCCTGCGAGCAGGGCGTAGAGCACGCACCCCAGCGCGTAGAGGTCGGCGCGACCGTCCACCCGTCCCCCCATGGCCTGCTCGGGAGCAAGGTACTCCGCGGTTCCCATCACGGTGTGGGTCGCGGTGAGTGCCTGGGAGCCGGGCGTCTCGCCGAGCTGGGTGATGCCGAAGTCGAGCACGCGGACCCGGCCGTCGCCGGCATACGCGATGTTGGCCGGCTTGATGTCCCGGTGGACCAGTCCGCGGGCATGAGCGGCATCGAGCGCGGACGCCACCTGCTGCCCGACCTCGATGACCTCCTCGACGGGCACGGGCCCCTTGGCGATCCGGTCGGCGAGGCTCGGGCCGGGGAGGAGCTCCATGACGATGTATGCCGTGTCGCCCTCGACGCCGCTGTCGTGCACCGTGACCACGCCGGGATGGCTGAGGCCCGCCGTCGCCCTGGCCTCCCGCTCGAAGCGCGCCGTGCCGGTCTCGTCGGGAACCCTGCGCAGGTCGATGGTCTTCACCGCGACCTCGCGGCCGAGCACGGTGTCGGTGCCCCGCCAGACCTCGCCCATCCCGCCCTGCCCGATGGGCTCCTCGAGGACGTAGCGGCCGGCCAGTCGTCGCTGCGCACTGCTCATCCGCGCAACCCTACTGGCACTCCCGTACCGTGTCCGACGTGCTCGAGACCGTCATCGCCACGCGCTTCGTCCTCCCCCTGCGCGAGGGCGGATCGCTCCCGGGCCTCGTGGAGGCCGACGACCTCGGGACCTATGTCGTGAAGTTCTCCGGCGCCGGTCAGGGGCGCAAGGTCCTCGTGGCCGAGGTGCTCGTCGGTGAGATCGCCCGCCGTCTGGGGATCCCGACCCCTCGTCTCGCCGTCGTCGACATGCCGAGCGCGATCGCGCGCTACGAGGCCGACGAGGAGGTCCAGGACCTGCTCAACGCCAGTCCCGGCCACAACCTCGGCGTGGACTTCCTCCCCGGCTCCTTCGGCTACGACGGCTCACGTCCGCCCTCTGCCGAGGAGGCCGGGGCCATCCTGTGGCTCGACGCGTACACCGCCAACGTCGACCGGACCTGGGCCAACCCCAACCTGCTGGTCTGGCACGGGCGAACCTGGGCGATCGACCACGGTGCGGCCCTCTGGTTCCACCACTCGTGGCCCAGCCGACCGCCCGACGTCCACCGCTTCGTCGGGCAGCCCTTCGACCCCAGTGGGCACGTGCTGGCCGCCGCCGCTGCCCCGTTGCGAGAGACGCACGAACGGCTCGCCCCGCACGTCACCGAGCGGCTCGTCGAGGAGGTGGTGGGGCTGGTGCCCGATGTCTGGCTGGAGCAGACCGCCAGCCTTCCCGGTCCGGATGACGCGCGCGCCGCCTACGTCGAGCACCTCACCCTGCGCCTCACCAAGCCCGACGCCTGGCTGGGAGGTACGGCATGAGCCACCCGTACCAGTACGTCGTCCTTCGCTACGTCCCTCGGGTGGACCGCGGCGAGTGCCTCAACGTCGGGGTCGTCGTCCACTCCCAGTCCGCCGGGGTGCTGCGGTGCGCGGTGCACGTCGACGAGGCCCGGATTCGCGCCGTCGAGCCCGACGCCGACCTCGACGGGCTCCGGGCCGCTCTCGAGGCGGTCCGGACGATGTGCGACCACGCCCCGTCGGACGCGAGCGCCACACTCTCCACCCAGGGCAAGCGCTTCGGCTGGATCAGCGCACCTCGCTCGACGGTCCTCCAGCCCGGCCCCGTGCACGGCGGGTCGGTTCCGGACCCCGCGGCCGAGGTCGACCGGCTGCTGGAGCGCCTGGTCCGTTAGCGGGACGCGTCCCGGACGCGCAGCGCCCAGGCGGCGACCGCCCCCGCGGCGGCGACGTTCAGTGAGTCCACTCCCCCACCCATGGGGATGCGCACGGTCAGGTCGACCGCTGCGATCGTGCGCCGGGACAGGCCGTCACCCTCGGTGCCGAGGACGAGAGCGAGACGCTCCGGCGGGTCCGCCGCCAGCTCGTCGAGCGACCTCGACTCCTCCTCGAGTGCCAGCGCCGCGGTCGTGAAGCCGAGCCCCCGAAGTGCTTCCACTCCCGCGGGCCACGGGTCGATCCTCGTCCACGGGACCTGGAAGACCGTCCCCATCGAGACCCGAACCGCCCTGCGGTAGAGCGGATCCGCACATCTGGGGGTGACCAGGACGGCATCCATGCCGAGGGCGGCGGCAGAGCGGAAGACCGCACCGACGTTCGTGTGGTCGACGATGTCCTCGAGGACAAGGACCCGCCGCGCCCCGTCCACGGTGTCGGCGACCGTGGGAACCGTCGGGCGGTGCATCGCGGCCAACGCGCCGCGGTGCAGGTGGAAGCCGGTGAGCCGTTCGATCACCGCGTGGTCGCCGACGAACACGGGGATGCCGTCCGCCTCCGCGCGCTCGACGACATCGGCGAGGTCGGCGAGCCAGCGCTCGGCCATGAGGTAGGACCGGGGGCGGTGGCCTGCGGCCAGGGCCCGACGGATGACCTTCTCGGACTCGGCGATGTACAGGCCCCGCTCGGGCTCGGTGCGCCGCCGTAGCGCGACGTCGGTGAGACCGACGTAGTCGACCACCCTGGGGTCGGCCGCATCCTCGATCCGGGTGGGCACGGTCGCAAGGTTAGGCGACGAGCGGGGCTGCGATGACCCCGGTCCGTGCGACGACGAGCCGCCTCTACGGCAAGGGCGCCGGCCCGCTGCCGGCCGCTTCAGGGAACCCGACGAGCCTGGTGATGGCGAGGAGGCCGACGACGACGATGACTCCCCGCAGGACCGGCGCCGGCAGGCGTCGCCCGACGGTGGCGCCGAGCACCCCGCCGGCTGTGGACCCGGCGGCGATGAGCACGACGACGAGCCAGTCGACGAGGTGCGGCGCGACAATCATGAAGACGACGGCCGCGACGGCGTTGACGACGGTGCTCAGCACGTTCTTGTACCCGTTGAGCCGCTGGAGCGGCTCGCTCGAGAGGCTGCCGAGGATCCCCATGAGGATGACCCCCTGGGCGGCCCCGAAGTAGCCGCCGTAGACCCCGGCACCGAGAACGCCCGCCTGCATCGCGCGCACGTGTCCCTGCTCGGTCGCGGTCCCCTCGGCCGTGCGGCGCTCGGCCCAGGCATTGAGGCGCGGGCCGAGGACGACGAGGACGAGCCCCACGAGGATGAGCACAGGGACGATGGCACGGAACAGGTCCGGGTCGAGCACGAGGAGCAGCAGGGCGCCGATGACCGAGCCGACGAGCGACATGGGCACCAGCCGCTGGAGGTCGGGGCGGGCGCCCACGAGCTCGTGGCGGTAGCCGACGCTCCCGGTGAGGCTGCCGGGCACCAGACCGATCGTGTTCGAGATGTTCGCGGTGACCGGCGGGACCCCCAGCAGCAGCAGGGTGGGAAAGGTGATGAGCGTGCCGGAGCCCACGATCGTGTTGATGGTGCCGGCTCCCACCCCCGCCAGGACGACGAGGAGGGCTTCCAGCACGGACACCCGGCCACCCTAACGAGGCGACCGGGTGCCCGGACCGGTTCAGCGGCTGGGCGGGGGCGGCGGTTCCGAGGAGGAGCCGGCCGGGCCCTCAGGTCCGGCCCCACCACCGGTCTCGGGTCGGTCCGCCGGCTCGACCGGCGGGGGCGGAGGCGGCGGAGG
The DNA here is from genome assembly GCA_029266735.1 of Ornithinibacter sp. GTDB lineage: Bacteria > Actinomycetota > Actinomycetes > Actinomycetales > Dermatophilaceae > Fodinibacter. The sequence goes on along the minus strand of JAQSWG010000010.1, from coordinate 78,673 downwards.
GGTGGGACGTGGCGGCACGGCATCCGCCCCGGGGGTGATCCGGGGCTGCACGCGCGAGGCAGGGGCCGCGTGCTCCTCAGCCTCGCGGCTCGCCAGGCCGGCCTGGCCGCGCGCACGCCGGAGGGCCTCGGCCGGGTCCTCCAGGGTGGCGTCCTCGAAGGCGTCGGCGAACTCGTCCTCGCCGGGGTCGACCCACTTCTCCTCGTCGCCGCCGTCGAAACCGCCCTGGCCGCGGCCGAGCATGCCGCCGATGCCCTTGAGGGCGTCGGTGAGCTCGCTGGGGACGATCCACATCTTGTTCGAGTCGCCTCGGGCGATCTGCGGGAGCACCTGGAGGTACTGGTAGGCGAGCAGCTTCTGCGTGGGCTTCCCCCGGTGGATGGCGTCGAAGACCTGCTGGATGGCGCGGGCCTGGCCCTGCGCCTCGAGGATGCGTGCCTGTGCGGAGCCCTCGGCGCGCAGGATCTGGCTCTGCTTCTCACCCTCGGCCGTGAGGATCTGGCTCGCCTTGGTGCCCTCGGCGTTGAGGACGATGGCGCGCCGGTCACGCTCGGCCCGCATCTGCTTCTCCATCGACTCCTGGATCGACTGCGGCGGGTCGATCGCCTTGAGCTCGACCCGGTTCACGCGGATGCCCCACTTGCCGGTCGCCTCGTCGAGCACGCCACGCAGCTGGCCGTTGATCTGGTCGCGGCTGGTCAGCGTCTGCTCGAGGTCGAGGGATCCGATGACGTTTCGCAGGGTCGTCACGGTGAGCTGCTCGATGCCCTGGATGAAGTTGGCGATCTCGTAGACCGCCGACTTCGGGTCGATCACCTGGTAGTAGATGACCGTGTCGATGCTCACGACGAGGTTGTCGCTCGTGATCACCGGCTGCGGCGGGAACGAGACGACCTGCTCGCGCAGGTCGATGTTGGCGCGCACGACGTCGACGAACGGCACGAGCAGGTGCAGGCCCGGCTCGAGGGTGCGCGAGTAGCGGCCGAGGCGCTCGATGATGAGCGCGGTCTGCTGGGGGACGATCCGCACCGTGCGAACGAGCACGATGATCGCGAAGGCCGCCAGGAGCAGCAGGACGATGAGTGGCACGATGCCGTCTGGCATGGGGACTGCCTTTCGATGGAGCCGGTGGCGTGGTCAGGGCGTGGTGTGCGGGGGCACCGGGGCGACGATGGCTGTCGCCCCCTGGATGGCGATGACGCGGACCTCCTCGCCCGGGCCGAGGGTGACACCGCCCGTGGCGAGACGTGCCGACCACGTCTCGCCGGCGAGCTTGATGCGGCCGTCGGTGTCCGTCACGGCCTGGAGGACGCGAGCCTCCCTGCCGACGAGGCCTGAGGCGCCGATCTGGTGGTCGACCTCGCCGTCGATGAACTGCCGTTTCAGCATCGGCCGGATGAGGAACAGCAGCAGCAGCGAGGCGGCGACGGCGACGACGACCTGGACCGGGAAGGAGGCGCCCAGGGCGGCGGCGACGGCACCCGCGAGCGCTCCGCCGGCGAACATGATGAACACGAAGTCCACCGTGGCCGCCTCGATGGCGGCCAGGACGATGGCCACTCCGAGCCAGGCGAGCCAGAAGTTGTCGGTCAGCCACTCCATCGGCCGGCCTCCTTCCTGCGGTGTGACGCCACCACGTGGACGTGTGCCCGAGACGGGCCGATCCCACCCTGTTCAGCGAGCCCGGGCGGCATACCGTTCCCCTCTGACCTCGAGCTGGAGGGGCAGGTCGAAGGTCGCCTCGAGGTTCTCGGCGGTCAGCGTGATCTCCAGGGGGCCCTGCGCGACGACGCGACCTTCCCGCATGAGGAGCACGTCGGTGAAGTTCGGGGGCACCTCCTCGACGTGGTGGGTCACGAGCACGAGCGCGGGAGCCGCGAGGTCGGCCGCGAGCTCGCCGAGGCGGCGCACGAGGTCCTCACGCGCGCCGAGGTCGAGACCGGCGGCCGGTTCGTCGAGGAGCATCAGCTCGGGGTCGGTCATCAGCGCCCGGGCGATCTGCACCCGCTTGCGCTCACCCTCGGAGAGCGTGCCGAAGCGGCGCTCGGCGAGGTGGCTGGCTCCGAGCGCCTCGAGCAGCTCGTCGGCCCGGCCCTCGTCGAGGCCGTCGTACGCCTCACGCCACCGACCGACGACCCCGTACGACGCCGTGACGACGACGTCGCGCACCCGCTCGTGCGCCGGGATGCGGTCGGCGAGAGCCGCGGAGGCGAGGCCGATCCGCGGACGCAGCTCGAAGACGTCGACGGTGCCCAGGACCTCCCCGAGGATGCCGGCGACGCCCGTCGTCGGGTGGATGCGCGCGGCCGCGAGGTGGAGCAGAGTGGTCTTGCCCGCGCCGTTCGGTCCGAGCACCACCCAACGCTGACCTTCCTCGACCTCCCAGCTGACGTCGTCCAGGATGACCGTGTCCCCGCGGACGACGCTCACGCCGGCCAGCGCCAGGACATCGCTCATGTCCCGAACCCTAACCGAGTCAGGACGACTGGTTCCGACGCCTCAGGACGTCCAGGTAGACCTCGTTGGTCTGGTCGCCGATGGAGTTCCAGGAGAACGACTCCACCGCCCGGCGACGGCCTGCGAGGCCCATCCTCTCGGCTCTCGCGTCGTCGCTGACGGCATCCGTGAGGGCGGCCGCGAGGTCCGCGACGAACCGGTCCGGATCGACGGGGGTACCGGTGCCGTCCTGCACCTGGTCGATGGGAACGAGCCACCCGGTCTCGCCCTGGACGACCACCTCGGGGATGCCGCCGGTCGCCGTGGCGACGACCGGCAGCTCGCAGGCCATCGCCTCGAGGTTGACGATGCCGAGGGGCTCGTAGACGGACGGGCAGACGAAGACGGTCGCGCTGCTGAGCAGGGCGACGACCTCGGTTCGGGGCAGCATCTCCGGCACCCAGACGACACCGTCGCGTTGCCGGCGGAGCCCCTCCATGAGCTGCTCCACCTCGGCCTGGATCTCCGGGGTGTCCGGCGCGCCGGCCAGGAGCACCAGCTGGACGTCCGGAGGCAGCTCGGCGGCGGCACGCAGGAGGTACGGAAGGCCCTTCTGCCGGGTGATCCTGCCGACGAAGATCACGCTGGGCCGGTCGGGGTCGACTCCGTGGCGACGGACCGTGTCCTCGTCGGGTTCGCGCTGCCAGAGCTGGGAGTCGATGCCGTTGTGGACGACCTTGACCTTCTCGGGGTCCACCGAGGGGTAGGACCGCAGGATGTCCTCACGCATGCCGGCGCTCACGGCGACGACGGCGTCGGCACCCTCGTACGCCGTGCGCTCCACCCACGAGGAGACCCGGTAACCGCCGCCCAGCTGTTCGGCCTTCCACGGCCGCATCGGCTCCAGGCTGTGGGCCGTGAGGACGTGCGGTATGCCGCCCATGAGGCTCGCGAGGTGGCCGCCGAAGTTGGCGTACCACGTGTGCGAGTGCACGAGGTCCGCGCCCTCGCAGGCGGCGGCGAGGGTCAGGTCGACACCGAGGGTGGTCAGTGCGGGATTGGCCCCCGACAGCTCCGCGAGGTCGCGATGACCGGTCGTCCCGTCCTCGTCGCGGGGTTCCCCGAAGGCGTGCACCCGGACGTCGAGGTCACCGCGTTGGCGTAGTGCCCGCACGAGCTCCGTGACGTGGACACCTGCTCCGCCGTAGATGGTCGGTGGGTATTCCTTCGTCAGGATGTCGATGCGCACGAAAAGCACCCTAGTGAGGTCGCCACCTCCCGGCGACGTTGCCGACCCAATAGCGTGGGCCCATGGCGTACCGCAGCGGAGGTCCGAAGGTCCTGGTCATCGTCCTCGCTGGCGGGGAGGGCAAGCGGCTCATGCCGCTCACGGCGGACCGGGCGAAGCCGGCGGTCCCGTTCGGGGGCATCTACCGGCTCATCGACTTCGCACTGAGCAACGTCGTGAACTCCGGCTACCTCAAGATCGTCGTCCTCACCCAGTACAAGTCGCACAGCCTCGACCGGCACGTGACGAGGACGTGGCGGATGTCGACGATGCTCGGCAACTACGTCGCCCCCATCCCGGCGCAGCAGCGCATCGACAAGTCCTGGTACCAGGGCAGCGCCGACGCGATCTTCCAGAGCGTCAACACGATCCACGACGAAGGGCCCGACATCGTCGTCGTCGTCGGCGCCGACCACGTGTACCGCATGGACTTCTCCCAGATGGTCGAGCAGCACATCGAGTCGGGTGCCGGGGTCACCGTCGCCGCGATCCGCCAGCCGATCGCGATGTCCGACCAGTTCGGCGTCATCGACGTCATGCCCGACGACCCGATGAGGATCCGGGCGTTCCTCGAGAAGCCGACCGACCCCGACGGCCTCCCCGACTCCCCCGACGAGATCCTCGCGAGCATGGGCAACTACGTGTTCAACGCCGACGTGCTCCTCGACGCCGTGACGAAGGACTCCACGCTCGAAGGGTCCAAGCACGACATGGGCGGCGACATCGTCCCGGCCCTGGTCGAGGAGGGGGCCGCCTACACCTACGACTTCAAGAACAACGTCATCCCCGGCGGCACCGAGCGCGACATGGGCTACTGGCGCGACGTGGGCACGATGGACTCCTACTTCGACGCCCACATGGACCTCGTGTCCATCCACCCGATCTTCAACCTCTACAACTACGACTGGCCGATCTACACGACGTACGGCCCCTACCCGCCCGCCAAGTTCGTCCACGGCCACCACGGCCGGTTCGGGGAGGCGCTCAACTCGGCGGTGTCTCCCGGCGTCGTCATCTCCGGCGCCCGGGTGAACGGCTCGGTGGTCTCCCCCGACGTCCACGTCCACAGCTACACGGAGATCGACTCGAGCGTCATCCTCGACGGCGTGCAGATCGGCCGCAACTGCACCATCCAGCGGAGCGTCATCGACAAGAACGTCGTCGTGCCGGACGGCACGTCGATCGGGGTCGACCCGGAACAGGACCGCGCCCGGGGCTTCACGGTCACCGAGTCAGGCATCACCGTGCTGGGAAAGAGCCAGGTGGTCACCGCGTGAGCGGGGTCGACCGCCGGATCCGGATCGGGGCACAGCTCCAGCCGCAGCACGCCTCCTACGCCGACATCCGGCGGGCCTGCGCCGACATGGAGGAGATCGGGGTGGACGTCCTGTTCACCTGGGACCACTTCTACCCACTGCACGGCCCGCGCGACGGCGCCCACTTCGAGTGCTGGACGACCCTGGCGGCGTGGGCCGAGGCCACCGAGCGGGTGGAGATCGGTGCCCTCGTGACGTGCAACAGCTACCGGAACCCCCAGCTGCTCGCGGACATGGCGAGAACCGTCGACCACATCAGCAACGGACGCCTGATCCTCGGGATCGGGTCGGGGTGGTTCGAACGGGACTACGCGGAGTACGGCTACGAGTTCGGCACCGCCGGTGGGCGGCTCGACGCCCTCGCCCGAGACCTGCCGGTCATCAAGCAGCGGTGGAGCAAGCTGAACCCCGTACCCACCCGGGACATCCCCGTGCTCGTCGGCGGTGGGAGCACGCCGACATCTGGCACGGCTTCGGCCACGCCGACACCATCGCCCACAAGCACGCGGTGCTGGACCAGTGGTGCGCGAGGCTCGGGCGCGACCCCGCCGACATCGAGCGGTCGGCAGGTGTGTCCGCCAAGCCCGGCCGGTTCCCCGAGGACGTCGCCGACTACGCCTCGGGGGCGGAGGCCTTGTACGCCGTCGGCACGCGGCTCTTCACCGTCGGGCTGTCGGGTCCCACGTACGACCGGGGTCCGGTCCGCGATCTCGTCGCATGGCGGGACGCCCACGCTGGGTAGCCTGCTGGGGTGTCAGTCGCCGCATCCGAGCCGCCCACGGCGCCGCTGCCGGACGCCGAGGAGCGGACGCTGCTCGTCACGCTCAACGGCCCGGACCGCCCGGGCGTCACGAAGGCGTTGTTCGAGGCGGCCTCGACGGTCGGTGCGGAGGTCCTCGACCTCGAGCAGGTCGTCGTCCGAGGCCACCTCGCCCTCTCCATCCTGCTCGCGCCGCGCCGCGACGAGAACGTCCTCGTCGACCGCCTCACCCGGGCCGGCGAGGGCATGGGGATGCGGGTGGACCTCGAGGTCGGTCGCGGTGACAACGCCCCTCGCCGGACCGGGCGTGCAGCGGTCGTCGTCATGGGGGCTCCGCTCGAGACGTACCAGGTCGCGGCCGTCGCTGCTGCGATCGCGGAGCACGGTGCGAACATCGACCGCATCCGCCGCCTGTCACGCTACCCGGTGACGACCGTGGAGCTCGACGTCTCCGGCGCCGACGTCGCCGACCTGCGCCACGACCTCGCGCTGGTCTCGCACACCGTGGGAGCCGACATCGCGGTGGCCCCCGCGGGGCTCGCGCGGCGGGGGGGCCGGCTCGTCGTCATGGACGTGGACTCCACCCTCATCCAGGAGGAGGTCATCGAGCTGCTGGCCGACCACGCCGGCCGGGGCGCCGAGGTGGCCACGGTCACCGACGCGGCGATGCGCGGCGAGCTCGACTTCGCGCAGAGCCTGCACGCACGCGTCGAGGCGCTGGCCGGACTTCCCGAGTCCGTGCTCGACGACGTCCGGGATGCCGTGCGCCTCACCCCCGGCGCCCGCACGCTCGTGCGAACCCTCAAGCGCCTCGGCTTCACCGTGGGGCTCGTCTCCGGCGGCTTCATCGAGGTGATCCAGCCCCTCGCCCACGAGCTCGGCGTCCACCACGTCCGCGCCAACCGGCTCGAGGTCGTCGACGGGCACCTCACGGGCCGGGTCCTGGGCGGGATCGTCGACCGCGAAGGGAAGGCCGCGGCACTGCGGGAGTTCGCGGCGCTGGAAGGGCTGCCGCTCAGCCGGACCGTCGCGATCGGGGACGGCGCCAACGACCTCGACATGCTCGCCGTCGCAGGACTGGGGGTGGCGTTCAACGCCAAGCCGCTGGTCCGGCGGCAGGCGGACACCGCCCTCAACGTCCCGTACCTCGACGCCGTCCTCTTCCTCCTCGGCATCTCCCGCGAGGAGATCGAGGACGCGGATGCGGGCGACGGGCCGCACTAGGCTGACGGCGTGCCGCGCCACCCGTCGACCACCCCCACGCTGTTCGTCATCGGTGGCGGCGAGGACCGGGTGGGCAAGGCGTCGCTGCTCCGCCGGTTCGTCAAGCTCGCCGGCGGCCGGCGAGCTCGGCTCGTCGTCGTTCCCACGGCCTCGTCCTTCCCGGACGACGTGGCGGCGTCCTACACGGAGGTGTTCACGCGCCTCGGTGCCCCGGACGTGCTCGTCGTCAACCCCACCACGCGCGACGATGCCCACGACCCCGAGGCGGTGGCGGCCGTCGACGAGGCGACCGGGGTCTTCATCACGGGCGGCAGCCAGCTGCGGCTCTCCCAGCTCATCCCGGGGACGCCGCTCGGCGACTCGCTGCACCGAGCCCACGACCGTGGCTGCGTCGTGGGCGGCACGTCGGCCGGGGCCTCGATCATGTCGGACTTCATGATCTCCATGGGCGAGGAGGGCATCACCCCGCGCCAGCGTGGCAGCCAGCTGTCCGCGGGCCTCGGACTCCTCCCGGGGGTGGTGGTCGACCAGCACTTCGACCAGCGCTCCCGGTACGGACGGCTGCTGTCCGTCGTCGCACCCTCGCCGCACCTGCTCGGCATCGGCATCGACGAGGACACCGCGATCGTCGTCCGGGACCGGCGGGACTTCACGGTGCACGGCGCCGGTGCCGTCTTCGTCCTCGACTGCCGCACCGCGCGCACCGACGCCGCGGAGGCCCGGGCGGGGGCCCCGGTGCTCGTCTCCGGCGCCACGGTCCACACCCTGCCGGCAGGGGCCACGTTCGACCTCGCGGACCGCCGGCTCACCGACTTCGTCGAGCAGCACCCCGACCTTCTCGTCTCGTTGGCCGCTGCCAAAGCCTGAAACGCCGGACTGCCCGCCCGCCCCACCCGAGGAGAAGCTCCGATGGACCGCCCCACCCCGACCGGGCCACCCGCCCCAGACCTGCGGATCGTCGAGTCGCGGATCTACCGTGGCGGCAACATCTGGTCCTACCAACCGGCGGTGCACCTCGTCGTCGACCTCGGCGTGCTGGAGGGCTACCCCACCGACACCCTCCCCGGCTTCACCGACCGCCTCCTGGACCTCATGCCACGGCTCGTGAACCACACCTGCTCCAAGGGCGTTCGGGGCGGCTTCGCGGAGCGGCTGCGCGAGGGCACGTGGCTCGGCCATGTGTCGGAGCACGTCGCTCTCCAGCTCCAGCAGGAGGCGGGGCACGACCTGCGCCGGGGGAAGACGCGCATGGTCAAGGGCCGCCCCGGGGTCTACAACGTCGTCTACGGCTACAACGACGAGGAGGTGGGCCTCGCGGCGGGCCACCTCGCGGTGCGACTCGTCAACCACCTGGTCCAGCCGGAGGACGGCTTCGACTTCGCGCTCGAGCTCGAGCGTTTCCTCACCCGGGCCGAGCGCACGGCGTTCGGCCCCTCCACCGGCGCCATCCTCGAGGAGGCGGTGAGCCGGGACATCCCCTACATCAGGCTCAACCGCGCCAGCCTCGTCCAGCTCGGCCAGGGCGTGCACCAGCAGCGGATCCGGGCGACGATGACGTCGAAGACCAGTGCCCTGGCCGTCGACATCGCGGGCGACAAGGACCTCACCACGACGCTGCTCGCCTCCGCCGGACTGCCCGTGCCGGCGCAGGAGACCGTGCGAACGGCGGAGGCAGCGGTCGCCAGCTCACGGAGGATCGGGTTCCCGGTCGTCCTCAAGCCGTTGGACGGCAACCACGGCCGTGGCGTGTGCCTCGACCTCACGACCGAGGAGGAGGTGCGCGACGCCTTCGTCGTCGCCGAGGCGCAGTCCCGCCGCGGCGACGTCATCGTCGAGTCCTTCGTGCACGGCCGGGACTACCGGTGCCTCATCGTCGGCGGCCGGATGCAGGCCATCGCCGAGCGGGTGCCGGCGCACGTCACCGGCGACGGCATCCACACCATCCGCCAGCTCGTCGACATCACCAACTCCGACCCGCGCCGGGGAGTCGGGCACGAGAAGGTGCTGACCAAGATCAGGCTCGACCCCGCCGCCGAAGGGCTCGTGCACGACCAGGGGTTCGGCCCGGACGACGTGCCGCCGCCGGACACGCGGGTCAAGCTGGCGCTGACCGGGAACATGTCGACCGGTGGGATCTCCATCGACCGCACCTTCGACGCCCACCCCGACAACGTCGAGATCGCCGAGGAGGCTGCCCGGCTCATCGGGCTCGATGTCGCCGGGATCGACTTCATCTGCCCGGACATCGCCTCGCCGGTCCGCGAGACCGGCGGTGCCATCTGCGAGGTCAACGCCGCCCCGGGGTTCCGGATGCACACCAACCCGACGATCGGTGAGCCGCAGTACATCGCCAAGCCGGTGGTCGACCTGCTCTTCCCCCCGGGTGCTCCGTCCCGGGTGCCGATCGTCGCCGTCACGGGCACGAACGGGAAGACCACGACGGCGCGGATGATCGCACACATCATGAAGGGCCTCGGGCGCCAGGTCGGCATGACGTCGACCGACGGGATCGTCATCGACGAGCGGCTCGTCGTGAAGTCGGATGCGAGCGGCCCGCGGTCGGCCCGGATGGTGCTCCAGAACCCGCGCGTGGACTTCGCCGTCATGGAGGTGGCACGGGGCGGCATCCTGCGGGAAGGGCTCGGCTACGACCGCAACGACGTCGCGGTCGTGACGAACGTGCAGCCCGACCATCTCGGCATGCGGGGCATCGACACCGTGGAGCAGCTGGCCGACGTCAAGGCGGTCGTCGTCGAGGCGGTCCCGCGAGACGGGTTCGCCGTGCTCAACGCCGACGACCCCCTCGTCCGGAGGATGCGTCGGCGCTGTTCCGGCTCGGTCATCTGGTTCAGCCTCGAGGAGCGCGACAGCACGGTGCGCGAGCTCATCGACGACCACTGCCGGCGGGGCGGGCGAGCCGTCGTCCTCGACCGCACCGAGCGCGGCGACATGATCGTTCTCCGCCACGGTCGGCGGTCCATGCAGCTCGCCTGGACGCACCTGCTGCCGTCGTCCTTCGGGGGCACCGCGCTGTTCAACGTCGCCAACGCGATGGCAGCGGCTGGTGCCGCCTTCGCCAGCGGTGCCGGACTGCACGAGATCCGCCAGGGACTGCGCACGTTCACGACGTCGTACTACCTCTCGCCCGGCCGCATGAACCAGGTCAACGTCCACAACGTCGACGTCATCGTCGACTACTGCCACAACGCCCCCGGCATGCGGGTGCTCGGCGAGTTCCTCGAGCGCTACGCAGCGATGAAGGAGGGACAGGCGGACCTCGGCAAGATCTCGCGGATCGGCCTCGTCGCCACCGCTGGTGACCGCCGCGACGACGACATGCGCGAGCTCGGCTCGGTCGCCGCCGAGCACTTCGACGTCGTCGTCGTCCGCGAGGACCAGCGGCTCCGCGGACGTGAGCGCGGGTTCACCGCCGCGAGGGTCGCCGAGGGTGCCCGCAGCAGGATCGGCCAGCCGGGGGTCCGGTGTCGCCAGGTGGAGATCGTCCTCGACGAGACGGCGGCCGTGCGCCATGTCATGGCCCGGGCGAACCCGGGTGACATCGTCGTGCTGACCGTCGACCAGCACGCCGCCGTCATGAGCGAGCTGGAGGCCATGACGTCACAGGCCCAGCCCGGCACCCACACCAGAGGTGGGGTCGGGGACCCAGACCTCGACTCCGGTGCCCTCCACGCTGAGGCGACCGAGGCCGGCGACACCGCGGCGCGTGACCTCGAGCCGGTCGTTCCGGCCGGCTGATCCCGTCACGGAGGCGGCTCAGCCTCCCAGCTCGGCCGCGTAGGCCGTGATCGCTCGGCGGTAGTGGACGACGTCGGGATCGCTGCTGGTGGCCGCCACCGCGGTGAGGAGATCGGCGAGAGCCTGGCCGGATCTGCCGGCGTCGTGCTGCACGAGGGCACGGAAGGCCGCGACGCCGAGACTGTCCGGATGCCGTCGGGCCGCGTCGTCGAGGACGACCAGGCCTTCCTCCGCACGCCCGAGGTTGCGCAGGCTCGACGCCAGCTGCACCTGGGCCCGGTGGCGGTGCGGCTCCCGGAGGCCTGCCGCCAGGGCCTCCTCGTAGAGCGGCACCGCCTCGGCCTCGTGGCCGGCGCTGTCGTGGGTTCCCGCGTACTCGTAGGCGATCCGCGCGTCGCCGGGATGGGCGGCGTACAGCTGGGCGGCCCGCTCGACGCGCGCGACGGCATCCGTCATCTCCCAGAGTGCCGTGATCTCCTTCTCCGCCTCGTGCTCGCCGCGGCCGCGCACGACCTTCCGCCGGATGGCGTCCGGGTCGTCGGCGGTGGCCCCCCGCTCCCGCAGCCAGCCGACGATCTCCTCCCGCTCCGCGTGGCACATGACGGCGACCACGTCGCCGTCGTCGGCGCCGTCGAGGCACGCCCCGAGGCCGGCCAGCTCGGTCGGGCACGACGCGACGTCCGCGACGCCGGCGCGCGCCAGACCGAGCCGAAGGTGTGCCTCGAGGTCTTCGACGCTACGGCCCCGGAGGTAGTGGGCCTTGTGGGCCGCGACGACGTGGTCCGCACGGAGGCCGGCGATCTCGCCCATGGCCTGGAGGATCTCGTCGGTGCGGTCGCCGGCCGTGCCGAGGGCCAGGTGCACGCGCGCGCCGGGCGCCGCGAGCCCGCGGGCGACGTCGAGGAGGGCCTCCAACCCGGCTTCGTTGTGGGCCAGGTCGAGGATGACGGTGACCTCACCGTGCTCCGTAGGCAGGGTGTAGGTGTTCATCCGGCCCGGGTTGAGCACGTCGTCCGGACGGAAGGTCCGCAGGCCCTCGGCGACTGCAGACCGGTCGATGCCGAGCCCGAGGGCGGCCGATGCGCCCGCCAGCGCATTGAGGACGTTGTGGTGCGAGAGCCCGGCGAGAGCCATCGGCAGGTCGACGACGTGGACGAGGCGGTCGGGGCCCCGATCCCCGGTGACGACCGTGACGTGGTCGTCGAGCACGGTGGTGGCCCGGCCGCCCGCCCCCAGCGCTTCGCGCACCGCCGGGGCGTTCGGGTCGGCGGTGAACACCCAGGGCCTGGCCCGTGACGAAGCGCGCATCGCCCAGACCCTGGGGTCCTCCCCGTTGAGAACGACCCAGCCCTGCGGGCGGGTGACGCGGGTGACGATCGCCTTGACCTCGGCGAGCTGGTCGACGGTGTCGATGCCCTGTGATCCGAGGTGGTCGGCGGAGACATTCGTGACGACGGAGACGTCGTTGTGTGCCACCCCCATTCCGCGCAGGAGCATCCCGCCGCGCGCAGTCTCGAGGATGCCGACCTGAACTCCCGGAGCGGAGAGGACGGCCCGTGCCCCGGCGGGCCCGGAGTAGTCGCCCTCCTCCACCAGCTCACCTTGGACGAGGACCCCGTCGGTCGAGCTCCAGCCGGTCCGCAGGCCGGCAGTCATGCAGATGTGCGCAACCAGCCGCGTGGTGGTGGTCTTGCCGTTCGTCCCCGTGACGGAGGCGACGGGGATGCCGGGGGTCACGACCCGGGGAGGCTCACCGCCCTTCGCCCCGGCGACCGTCGCGGCTCGCCCGTGCACGGCATCCTCGACGGAACACCCCGCGAGGAGGTCGGCGAGGACCGGGCCCAGCTCGCCACCGAGCGCCTCCGCGCGCCCGCGGTGACGCCAGACGAAGGAGCAGACGACGACGGAGGTCTCGCTCGACACACGTGTGCGGATGCCGAGACGCCGCGTGCCGGCCTCGCGCGCCAGCGCTCTCGTCGCCTTCTCGACGACGCGGAGCAGAAGGCGCTGGCGCTGTTCCGAGCCGGGGGCGCCGGCAGCGCGTGAGGGCACCCCCAGAGCCGCACACACGCGCCGCACCTGCTCGGGCTCCGCCTCGAGGTAGCCGGGAAGTGCCAGGGTGACCTTGACCGCGGGCCGCGGGAAGTACAGGTTCGGCCCCTCGAGCAGGCGCACCTCGCGGGTCGTCACCGGGGCGCCGCCGGTGGGCTCGCTGCTCACGCCGGGAGCCTAGTGCTCGCGCGGCGGCTCATCGTGCGTCGGCCACGTGATGTCCTCGCCGCTCGGTGGGCCACCTGACCGGTCAGACCCCGACTGCGTGGAACCCCCCGTCGACGTGGACCATCTCGCCCGTCGTCGCCGGGAACCAGTCGGAGAGGAGCGCGACGCAGGCGCGGGCTGCGGGCTCGGCGTCGTTGACGTCCCAACCGAGCGGCGCCCGGGATCCCCAGGCCTCCTCGAAGCGCTCGAACCCGGGGATGGACTTGGCCGCGGTCGTCCGGATCGGGCCCGCGGCGACGATGTTGCAGCGCATCCCCTTCGGGCCGAGGTCCCGCGCGAGGTACCGGCTCGTCGACTCGAAGGCGGCCTTGGCGACGCCCATCCAGTCGTAGACCGGCCAGGCGTAGCGCGCGTCGAAGGTCAGCCCGACGACGCTGCCCCCCTCCCCCATCAGCGGCATCGCCGCCTTCGTGAGGGACGCCAGTGAGTAGGCGGACACGTGCAACGCGGTGGAGACGTCGTCCCAGCCCGCGGCCATGAAGTCGAAGGCCCCCTGCGGGGCGAAGCCGATGGAGTGCACCACCCCGTCGAGGTGTGGAACGTGCTCGCGCACCCGGTCGGCCAGGGCGGCGAGGTCGTCGTCGCTGGTGACGTCGAGCTCCACGACGGGCGGAGCCACCGGCAGGCGCCGCGCGATCGCCGTGGTGATCTTCATCGTGCGCCCGAAGGAGGTGAGCACGACCTCGGCTCCCTCCTCCTGCGCCAACCGCGCGACGTGGAAGGCGATGGAGGAGTCCATGAGGACACCGGTGACGAGCAGCTTCTTGCCCTCGAGCAACATCGGCTGGCCTTTCGCTGGGATGTGGTCGGTGGGAACGGTCGTCGTGAGCGGGTCGGCAGCGTGCGGTGACGTGGTGCGTGGGGCAGCGGACCGGCCGTCAGTGACCCATGCCGAGGCCGCCGTCGACGGGGATCACCGCGCCGGAGATGTACGCGGCCTCCGGGCTCGCGAGGAACCGCACCGTCGCGGCGACCTCTCCAGGGGTGGCGAACCGTCCGGCGGGGATCGCGGCCTGGTACGTCCTGCGCGTGTCCTCGGGTAGCTCTGCCGTCATGTCCGTCTCGATGAACCCGGGCGCGACGACGTTGGCAGTGATGCCTCGGCCGCCCAGCTCGCGGGTGATGGAACGCGCCAGGCCGACCAGGCCCGCCTTGCTGGCGGCGTAGTTCGCCTGGCCCGGCCCCCCGTAGAGGCCCACGACGCTCGAGATGAGGATGATGCGCCCGCGGCGAAGCCGGATCATCCCCTTGCTCGCCCGGCGGGCGCAGCGGAAGGCACCGGCGAGGTTGGTGTCGACCACCGTGTCCCAGTCCTCGTCACTCATCCGCATGAGGAGGGTGTCCCTGGTGACGCCGGCGTTGGCGACGACCACCTCGACCGGACCGCCGAGCCGCTCCTCCGCCTCCGTGAAGGCCGCGTCCACCGAGGCGGAGTCGGTGACGTCGCAGCGAACGCCGACGAGGCCATCGGGTGCCGTACCGGACCGGTGCGTGATGGCGACCCGGTCGCCGACCTCCTCGAAGCACCGTGCGATGGCGAGTCCGATGCCGCGGTTTCCGCCGGTGACGAGGACGGTGCGTGGCTCGCTCATGATGTCGAACCTAGTCGACTACCACTGGGTAGCCGGAGCCCTGCGACATACAGTGGAACGGTGCCCATGACACACAGCCGCAAGGCCCCCGACGTCCAGTCGGTGACCACTGCGCCGGAGTCGCGGACCGAGGACCAGGCCCGCCGGCTGAAGCACTACCTCGTGACGATGGGCATCCGCACCGCCTGCTTCGTCCTCCTCGTCGTCATCGACGAGTGGTACCGGTGGATCTTCGCCGCCGGCGCCGTCTTCCTCCCGTTCTTCGCCGTCGTCGCCGCGAACGCCGTGAAGCCCCGGGTGCAGGGTCGGGTGCGGCCGGTCCCCCCGGCCGTCGACGAGACCCGCCGGATCACCCGCGGCCCTGAGGACAGTCCGGAGGACTCAGCCGCCGATCGCTGACATCGGTCGGTCCGGCTGCCGGAAGCCGGGCCGGTCGATGCCGTGGCCGGCGGCCTTGGCCCACATCTCCGCCACGACGAGGTCCGAGAGCTCGTCATCGCTGGCCCCGGCGCGCAGCGGCCCGCGCAGGTCGACCTCCCGGCGGGCGAAGAGGCAGTTGCGCACCTGGCCGTCGGCGGTGAGGCGCACCCGGTCGCAGCTGCCGCAGAACGGCGCCGAGACGCTGGCGATGATGCCCACCGTCTGGGGACCGCCGTCGACGTGGAACAGCTCTGCGGGTGCGCTGCCGCGCCCCGGTACGGGCGTGAGGCGGAAGCGCTCGCCCAGCCGCTCGAGGATCTCGGCCTGGGGCACCATCGCGGACCGGTCCCACGCGTGCTGGGGATCCAGCGGCATCTGCTCGATGAACCTCAGCTCGTAGCCGCGGTCCAGGCACCACTGGAGGAGCTCGACGACGTCGGTGTCGTTCACGCCCCGCATCGCGACGGCGTTCACCTTGACCGGGACCAGCCCGGCGTCTGCCGCCGCCTTGAGCCCGGCGACGACGTCCTGGAATCGGTCACGGCGGGTGAGGCGGGCGAAGTGTTCCGGCACCACGGTGTCGAGGCTGACGTTCACCCGGTCCAGGCCCGCTGCGGCCAGGGGTGCGGCGAGGCGGTCGAGGCCGATGCCGTTGGTCGTCATCGCGATGCGCGGCCGGGGCTCGAGCGCGGCGACCCGGCCCACGACGTCGACGAGGCTCCGACGCAGGAGCGGCTCGCCGCCCGTCATCCGCACCGAGGTGACCCCCAGACCGACGAGCATGGCGATGACCCGCACGAGCTCGTCGTCGGTGAGCATCTCCGGCTTGGCCATCCACTCCAGACCCTCGGCGGGCATGCAGTAGGAGCAGCGCAGGTTGCAGCGGTCGGTGACCGACACCCTCAGGTCACGCCCGATCCGACCGAAGCGGTCGAGGAGGCGCGGGGCGGGAAGGTCGGCCATAGGGCACCAATGTACGTCGCGTACCGTGGCCGGGTGCTCAGGCGGCTCGTGACACCTCGCTGGCTGGGCGCCCTCCTCCTCGCCGTGGTGTTCGCGGTGCTCTGCTACCGGCTCGGCTGGTGGCAGTACGACCGCCATCTGGCCAAGGTGGAGCGCAACGAGCGCCTCGACGAGCACTACCGGGCCGAGCCCGTGCCCCTGGACTCCGTGCTCACCCCGACGGAGCTCGACCCGGACGACGAGTGGACCCGTGTCACGGTGACCGGCCGGTATGCCGGTGGGCCCGTCTTCGTCCGCAACCGCACCCTCGACGGCCAGGCCGGTCTCGAGGTGGTGTGGGCCCTCAGACGGGACGTCGGTGGACCGGACGTCATCGTCGACCGCGGCTGGGTCGGCGCCTCTGACCAGGGGGCCAGCACGTTGCCCTCGGTTCCGCCGGCGCCGGAGGGTGAGGTCGAGGTGACCGGCTGGGTGCGGCGTGGTGAGGCGTCGCGTGGCCGCGAGATGCCGCCCCGTCAGGTGGCGAACCTCAACGTGCCGGAGGCCGCCGCCGCCCTCGGGTCCCCTTCGGCGCTCCCCGGCTACGTGTTGCTCCAGAGCGAGAGGTCGGCCGACGGCTCGACCCCGGAGCGCCCGACCCCACTTCGCCCGCCGGACCGGAGCCTCGGGCCGCACCTCGCCTACGCCTACCAGTGGTGGCTCACGATGGTGCTCGGCTTCGCGCTCGTGTGGTTCGGCATCCGCCGCGAGCTCCACGCCGAGGACCCGCAGCGGTTTCCCGCCAGGCCGAAGAAGACCCGCATCTGGGACGAGGAGGACGAGTAGCGCACGGGCGTTCGCGGTCCTCGTCTCCTCAGTCGCGCGGAACCGGGAAGACCCGTGCCTCCCCCGGCTCATCCGGATCGTCGATGATCTCGCGGCCCTCCAGCCACGCCGAGATCACGTTGGCGAGCTCGCCGGGGTGGCTGAAGTTGATGGCATGCGCCGCGCCGTGGATGACCACGACACTCACGTGCTCGGGGGACATCCGGGCCACCTCGACGACCCGGGGTGGGCCCGGCATCAGCGGGTCCCGGCTGCCGAGCACCGCCAGCGCGGGCACGGGAGTGTGCACGAGCCGCTCGAGGGACGGGAACAGCGTCAGCTGGTGGAAGAGCCGCAGGGCGTTCAGCGGGCCGAAACGCACGTAGTCAGGCACCGCCACGCCGGCCATTCGCGGTGACTCGCGCATGCCGTCCTGGAACAGCTGCAGGAGAGCCCTGGGGAGCGGCTGGTTGTGGAGCCCGCCCGCGGGCGACACCAGGACGATCCGGTCCACCCGGTCCGGGGCGGCGTGCGCGACCTCGAGGCTCACCGGACACCCCATGGAGTTGCCGACGAGAACCACCTTGTCGAGGTCGAGGGCGTCGACGAACGCCAGCACGGCGTCGGCGAGCTCGCCGATGTCCAGCGGGCGCCCCCGCCGACGGCTTCGTCCGTACCCCGGCAGGTCCGGCACGATGTTGACGCCGTGTCGCACGAGCCGCCGCGCCGTCGGCATGAGGTACGCCCCCGAGATGGCGAAGCCGTGCACATGAAGGATGGGCACGGCATCCGTGAGTCCGATGGCCCGGCGGTAGAACAGCTCCCCACCCCCGACCCTCACTCGGTCATCGGTCCACACGCTGCCGTCGGAAGCCACGCGCGGATCATCGCACGGCCACCTCCGCCGCCGTCATCCCCGCGAGGATCGCGCGGTCGGCGGTTCACGCGCGGACGTCGAGCACCTGGTCGAGCTCTTCGCTGAACTGGGTCTTGTAGAGCTCGGCGTACAGGCCACCGGCGGCGACGAGCTCTGCGTGGCTGCCGCGCTCGACGATCCGGCCGTCGTCGACGACGAGGATGAGGTCGGCGTGCCGCACGGTCGAGAGGCGGTGCGCGATGACGAGTGCGGTGCGATCGCGCAGCGCCTCGTCGAGGGCCTTCTGCAACGCCTGCTCGGACTCGCTGTCGAGGTGTGCGGTGGCCTCGTCGAGGACGATGAGCCCAGGGCCCTTCAGGAGCAGCCGGGCGATGGCGAGCCGTTGCTTCTCCCCTCCTGACAGCCGGTGTCCGCGGTCACCGACGACGGTGTCGAGACCTGAGGGCAGCGACTCCACGAGCGACCACACCTGCGCAGCACGCAGGGCGCGGACCATGTCCCCCTCGGTGGCTCCGGGCGCTGCATAGGCGAGGTTGGCTCGGATCGTGTCGTGGAAGAGGTGCGCCTCCTGCGTCACGACGCCGACGGCGTCGTGCAGCGACTCCAGCGTCGCGTCGCGCAGGTCGACGCCGTTGACCTTGACGGAGCCTCGTGTCGGGTCGTAGAGCCGGGCCACCAGTGCCGTGATGGTCGTCTTCCCGGCGCCGCTCGGTCCCACGAGGGCGACGAGGGTGCCCGGCTCCACGCTGAACGACACGTCGCGCAGCACCTGGCCGCCGCCACGGCGGAGGTCGAGCACCTCGAAGACCCGCTCGAACGACACGAGCGCCGTCATGACGTCGACGCGGACGTTGGAGATGGCCGTGAGGGGTCCGTAGAGCCGCGCCAGGAGTGCCGTGAGGGCCAGGAGGGTGCCGACGGTCAGGGTGTCGTTGACCGCCATCACGCCACCGACCCCGTAGATCATGGCCGTCGCCAGCGAGGCCACCAGCGTCAGGGCGACGAAGAAGATCGACCGGTTGAGCGCGATCCGGACGCCGATGTCGCGCACCTGCCCGGCACGGACCGCGTACTCGTGGTCCTCGGTGGCAGGCCTGCCGAAGAGCTTGACGAGGAGCGCGCCCGCGACGTTGAACCGCTCGGTCATCCGGGTCCCCAGATCGGCGTTGAGGACCATCTGCTCGTGTGCCAGGCCCGCGAGCCGCCGGCCCATGAACCGGGCGGGCAGGAGGAAGAAGGGGACGAGGGCCAGGGCACCGAGGGTCAGCTGCCAGGACAGCGACGCCATGGCGCCGACGATGAGGACGAGCGAGATGGCGTTGCTGACGACGCTGGAGAGCACCGAGGTGAACGCCTGCTGCGCCCCGATGACGTCGTTGCCGAGGCGAGTGACGAGGGCACCGGTCTGGGCTCGGGTGAAGAAGGCGACGGGCTGCCGGAGCACGTGGCCGAAGACCTCGGTGCGCAGGTCGTAGATGAGCCCCTCCCCGATCCTCGAGGAGAACCACCGCTCGACCAGCGTCAGCACGGCGCCGAGGATCGCCAGGCCGGCCACGATGAGGGCCAGCCGGACCACGACCGCGGAGTCCTTGGGAATGATGCCGTCGTCGATGAGCGACTTGAGGAGCAGCGGCGTCGCGACCACGAGCACCGCCTCGACGACGACGAGGGCGAGGAAGAACCCGATCTGCGTGCGGTAGGGGGCGGCATACCCCAGAACGCGCCTCGTCGTGCCGGGGGTGAGCCGGCGGTCGGCCACGCTGGAGTCCCTGCTGAGGCTCCGCATCGCCTGCCAGCCGTGCATGCTCACAGTGGTGCTCCTCGTCGCTCGTGTGCGGCGTAGTCAACCACCCGCTACCGACAGGTGTTCCTCACGACCTTGAGCACGCCACGGACGACGGACCTCGGTCGACGACCACCGAGTCTCAGGCGAGGGCGACGAGGTCCCGGTAGTCGGTGCTGAAGAGGTCCTCGACGCCGTCGGGCAGGAGAAGGATCCGCTCCGGCTCCAGGGCGTCGACGGCGCCCTCGTCGTGGGTGACGAGGACGACCGCGCCCTCGTAGGTCCGCAGTGCTCCGAGGATCTCCTCGCGCGAGGCCGGATCGAGGTTGTTCGTCGGCTCGTCGAGGAGGAGGACGTTCGCCGACGACACGACGAGGAGGGCCAGCGACAGACGGGTCTTCTCCCCACCTGAGAGCACTCCGGCAGGCTTCTGGACGTCGTCACCGCTGAAGAGGAACGACCCGAGCACCTTGCGCACATCGGTCTCCCCCAGGTCAGGAGCGGCCGACTTCATGTTCTCCAGGACGGTCCGGTCGACGTCGAGGTTCTCGTGCTCCTGGGCGTAGTAGCCGATCTTCAGCCCGTGACCGGGCTCGACCTCCCCGGTGTCGGGCGGGTCGACCCCGGCCAACATCCTCAGGAGCGTGGTCTTGCCGGCACCGTTGAGGCCCAGTACGACGACGCGGGAGCCCCGGTCGATCGCCAGGTCGACGTCGGTGAAGACCTCCTGCGACCCGTACGACCTCGACAGGCCGCTGGCCCGCAGCGGAGTCCTCCCGCACGCCGCCGGTTTGGGGAAGCGGAGCTTCGCCACCTTGTCGTGGGCGCGCTCGGCCTCGAGGCCGGAGAGCAGTCGCTCGGCCCGCCTCGCCATGTTCTGGGCGGCCACCGTCTTCGTGGCCTTGGCGCGCATCTTGTCCGCCTGGGCCATGAGCACGGACGCCTTCTTCTCCGCGTTCGCGCGCTCGCGCTTGCGGCGCCGTTCGTCGGTCTCCCGCTGCTGGAGGTAGGCGCGCCAGCCGAGGCTGTACTGGTCGAGCTCACCGCGGTTGGCGTCGAGGTGGAACACCTTGTTGACGACCGCCTCGAGCAGGTCGACGTCGTGCGAGATGACGACGAGCCCTCCCTTGTAACCCCTCAGGTGGTCGCGCAGCCAGGTGATCGAGTCGGCGTCGAGGTGGTTCGTCGGCTCGTCGAGCAACAGGGTCTCCGCTCCGGAGAACAGGATGCGCGCCAGCTCGATGCGGCGCCGCTGGCCGCCGGAGAGGGTCCCGAGGGTCTGCCCGAGCACCCGCTCGTCGAGGCCGAGCGCACCGGCGATCGCAGCGGCCTCGGACTCGGCGGCATACCCGCCGGCGGCCGTGAACTCGGCGTCGAGCCGGGTGTAGCGGCGCATGGCCCGCTCCTGCCTCTCGCCCGCCTCGGTGCCCATCGCCACCTCGGCGGCGCGCAGGTCGCGCACGATCGTGTCGAGGCCACGCGCGGACAGGACCCGGTCCCGGGCCGTGACGTCGAGGTCGACCCCACGCGGGTCCTGGGGCAGGTAGCCGACCTCGCCGGTGCGCGTGATGGTTCCGGCGGCCGGCTGGGTGAGGCCGGCGAGGGCCTTCGTCAGGGTCGTCTTGCCGGCACCGTTGCGCCCCACGAGACCGACGCGGTCTCCGGGTGCCACCCGGAAGCTCACGGCGTCGAGGAGCAGGCGGGACCCTGCGCGCAGCTCGACGGAGGCAGCGGTGATCACGGAGGGCCTTTCGAAGGGGTGCGGACGGGCGCGTCACGGGGCGTGCGCGGGACGCACGGCAACGGGCTGTCGGCGTCTAGTCTAGGTGGCCCTGCGCACCGCGCGGTCATCCCCCGGCTCCGGAGGCCACCCATGAGCTTCAACGACAACGTCACCCTGGACACCTCTCAGGTGAGGGGCGGAGGCGGCGGCGGCCCGGGCGGCATGGTGGTCGGCGGGGGCCTCGGCGGCATCGTCATGCTCGTTCTCGCCCTCATCTTCGGCATCAACCCCGGCAGCCTGCCGGGCGGGGGAAGTGCCTTCGACCCCGGCCAGGTCCAGGCCGCGGGAAACCAGGACGAGAACGCCTTCGAGGAGTGCAAGACCGGCGCCGACGCGAACCGGAACACCGAGTGCCGCGTCATCGGCACCGTCAACTCCGTCCAGGCCTTCTGGGAGGGGGAGCTGCCCCGCTTCGGCAAGGAATGGCAGCCCACCGAGACGGTGCTCTACAGCGGCTCCACGCAGTCCGCCTGCGGCACCGCGAGCAACCAGGTGGGTCCGTTCTACTGCCCGCTCGACAAGCGGGTCTACATCGACGCCGAGTTCTTCCAGATCCTCGAGCAGCAGTTCGGCAGCAGTGCCGGGCCGCTCGCCCAGGAGTACGTCGTCGCCCATGAGTACGGCCACGCGCTGCAGGACCAGCTCGGCCTGCTCGACCGAGCCCAGCAGGACCCGCAGGGTCCCGAGTCCGGCGGGGTACGGATCGAGCTCATGGCCGACTGTCTGGCCGGCGCGTGGGTGAACCACGCGACCACCGTGAAGGACGAGGACACCGGGCAGGCGTTCCTCAAGCCGCTGACCGACCAGGACATCCAGGACGCGCTGTCGGCGGCCGCCGCGGTCGGTGACGACCGCATCCAGGAGAAGACCCAGGGCCGGGTGAGCCCCGAGAGCTGGACCCATGGGTCTGCCGAGGCGCGCCAGCGGTGGTTCCTCCGGGGCTACGAGACCGGCGACCTCAACCAGTGCGACACCTTCGCGGTCGACTCCGTCAACTGACCCTCTACCGCGACCTCGCGACGACTACTCCTCGATGGTGACGCGCACGGCGCGGCCGCGGTCCACCGCCTGCTCGAGCACGGACAGGCGCGGGTCCGGAAGGTCGTAGAGCTCACGGCGCGGCAGGTCGCGGATGCCGTCCAGCGCGGGCTCGTCGAGCAGCACCGCCGCGAGCGCCCGGTCGCCTCCGAGCACGAGGCCCTCCACCCGGATGCCGGTCAGCAGGCGGACGGCGTGCTCGGCAGCGGCGCGCACGAGCTCGTCGGCCTGGTTGGCCCGCCGCCGCGCGAAGCGCTGCTGGCTCCAGCCACCGGCCGCGGTCCGCGACTGCACGTAGCGGGACCCGACCTTGTGCGCCGTGAGCCGGCCCCCCTCGGCGACGCCCACGGCGTAGCCGCCGCGGCGGACGAGCAGCACGGCGAGCCGGTCGTGGTCGAAGCGATCGAGGCCCGCGACCCGCTGGGGACCCTCCGGGTTGTTGGCGTGGAACCGCTCGAGCCAGCCGTCGAGCCGCTCGGGCGAGACCTCGACGACGCGGGTGGTCACCTGCGGCGGATCAGATGTTGAACCCGAGGGCCCGCAGCTGCTCCCGGCCGTCGTCGGTGATCTTGTCCGGTCCCCACGGCGGCATCCAGACCCAGTTGACGCGGTACGAGGAGACCAGCCCCTCGAGGGACTGGGCCGTCTGGTCCTCGATGACGTCGGTGAGGGGGCAGGCAGCGGAGGTCAGCGTCATGTCGATGACGGCGTGGTTCTGGCCGTCGACGGTGATGCCGTAGACGAGGCCGAGGTCGACGACGTTGATGCCGAGCTCGGGGTCCACGACATCGCGCAGGGCCTCCTCGATGTCGGCGACGTTCGCAGGGGTGCTGGTCTGGGTCACTGCTGGGCTCCTTCGGCCTGGTGCAGGGCATCGGAGAACGCCATCCACGACAGGAGGGCGCACTTGATGCGGGCGGGGTACTTCGCGACGCCGGCCAGGGCGACGCCGTCGCCGATCTTCTCCTCGTCGCCGGGGTCCTCCCCCTTGCTCGTGAGCATCGAGTGCATGGCCTCGTACGTCTCGCGGGCGTGCGTGACGGACCCTCCGGTGATCTCCTCGGCGAGGATCGACGCCGAGGCCACGCTGATCGAGCAGCCCATGGCGTCGTAGGACACGTCCTCGACGACGGCGTCGCCGCCACGACCGGCGACGTGGACCCGCAGCGTCACCTCGTCACCGCAGGTCGGGTTGACGTGGCGGACCTCCGCCTCGAAGGGCTCCCGGAGCCCGGCGCGCACCGGCCGCTTGTAGTGCTCGAGGATGAGCTCCTGGTAGAGGTCCATCAGGCGTGCACCTCCAGCCCGAACATCGCGGGGACGCGGTCGAGAGCGTCGAGGAGCACGTCGACCTCACCGGGGGTGTTGTAGGCCGCGACGCTCGCGCGGGTGCTCGCCTGCGCCTTCAGCGCCCGGTGCAGCGGCCAGGCGCAGTGGTGGCCGACGCGAACGGCGACACCGCGGTCGTCGAGCACCTGGCCGACGTCGTGGGCGTGGACGCCGTCGACGGTGAACGCCACCGCTCCCCCGCGCTCGCAGAGGTCGGCGGGCCCGAGGACCCGGACCCAGGACCGGGTGGCGAGTGCGGCGAGCAGCCGTTCGGTGAGGGCCTGCTCGTGCGCGTGGACACGGTCGAGCCCGAGGTCGGTGAGGTAGTCGCAGGCGGCGGCGAGACCGACGGCCTGCGCCGCGACCGGCACCCCTGCCTCGAACTTCTGGGGCACAGGGGCGTACGTCGCGCGCTCCATGGTGACCGTCTCGATCATCGAGCCGCCGGTGAGGAACACGGGCATCTCGTCGAGCAGCTCGGGCCGGCCCCACAGGACGCCGATCCCCAGCGGCCCGAACATCTTGTGGCCCGAGAAGGCGAGGAAGTCGACGCCGAGCTCACCGACGTCGACCGGAAGGTGCGGCACCGACTGGCAGGCGTCGAGCACGACGAGCGCCCCGACGGCATGCGCGCGGGCGACCAGCTCCGTGACCGGGTTCAGGGTGCCGAGGACGTTGGAGACGTGGGTGAAGGCGAACACCTTCGTGCGCTCGGTGAGGAGGTCGTCGAGGTCGGTGAGGTCGAGCCGGCCGTCCTCGGCGACCGGCACCCAGCGCAGGGTCGCTCCGGTCCTGCGGCAGGCCTCCTGCCAGGGAATGAGGTTGGCGTGGTGCTCCATCTCGGTGACGAGCACCTCGTCACCCGGCGCGAGGCCGAAGCGGTCTCCGTGCCCGCCACCGCCACCGGCGGCCGCGTTGCTGAACGCGTAGGCGACGAGGTTGATCGCCTCGGTGGCGTTGCGGGTGAAGACGACCTCCGACGCCCGGCCCCCAATGAAGCGCGCGATCGTGTCGCGGGAGGCCTCGTAGGCGTCCGTGCCCTCCTCGGAGAGCCGGTGCGCTCCTCGGTGCACGGCGGCGTTGGTGCGCTCGTAGAAGCCGCGTTCCGCATCGAGGACCTGGCGCGGCTTGTGCGAGGTCGCACCCGAGTCGAGGTAGACGAGCGGGTGCCCCCCGCGCACGGTGCGCGTCAGGATCGGGAAGTCGGCCCGGATCCGGGCCAGCTCCTCGTCGGTGAAGGGGGCGGCAGTCACTCAGGCCTCGGCGGTCTCGGGAAGGAAGCGGTCGTAGCCCTCCGCCTCGAGGCGGTCCGCGAGCTCGTGGCCACCCTCCTCGGCGATCCGGCCGTCGACGAAGACGTGGACGAAGTCGGGCGTGATGTAGCGCAGGATGCGCGTGTAGTGCGTGATGAGCACCACGCCGGCGCCGGTGGCTTCCTTGGCTCGGTTGACGCCCTCGGACACCACCCGCAGGGCGTCGACGTCGAGGCCGGAGTCGGTCTCGTCGAGGATGGCGATCCGGGGGCGGAGCAGCTCCATCTGGAGGATCTCGTGACGCTTCTTCTCGCCGCCCGAGAAGCCCTCGTTGACGTTGCGCTCGGCGAACGCCGGGTCCATGCGGAGGTTGCCCATGGCGCCCCTCATGTCCTTGACCCAGGTGCGCAGCTTCGGCGACTCGCCGTCGATGGCGGTCTTGGCGGTCCGCAGGAAGTTCGACACCGACACCCCGGGGACCTCGACGGGATACTGCATCGCGAGGAACAGCCCGGCCCGGGCACGCTCGTCGACCTTCATCGCGAGGACGTCCTCACCGTCGAGGGTCACCGAGCCGGACGTCACCGTGTACTTCGGGTGACCGGCGACGGAGTAGGCGAGGGTGGACTTGCCCGACCCGTTGGGGCCCATGATCGCGTGGGTCTCGCCGGATCGGATCGTCAGGGTCACCCCGCGGAGGATCTCCGTGGCGGAGCCCTCCTCGGTCTGGACGGAGACGTGGAGGTCCTTGATCTCAAGGGTGGTCATGCGGTGCTCAGCTCTCCTCGGACAGGGCGACATAGACGTCGTCGCCCTCGATGCGGACGGTGTGGACGGCGATGGGGATGACGGCGGGCGGACCGGTGGGCTCGCCCGTGCGCAGGTCGAAGCGGGACCCGTGGAGCCAGCACTCGACGGTGCAGCCGTCGAGCTCGCCCTCGGACAGCGAGACGTTGGCGTGGGTGCACGTGTCGTCGACGCAGTGCACATCACCGTCGTCCGTGCGGACGACGGAGACGCGCCGGCCGTCGACCTCGGCAGCGGCAGCGCCCACCGCGGGAAGCTCGTCGAGGCGGCACACCCGGATGAAGCCCCTGTCCGTCAGCTGCTCGCTCACCGCTCGCCCCCGGACAGCTCGTGCTCGATGGACTGCATGAGCCGCTCCTGCACCTCCCGGACGCCGATGCGACCCACGCTGCATGAGCCGCTCCTGCACCTCCCGGACGCCGATGCGACCCACGACGCTCGCGAAGAAGCCGCGGACGACGAGGCGGCGGGCCTCGTCCTCGGGGATCCCGCGCGCCATGAGGTAGAAGAGCTGCTGGTCGTCGAATCGTCCGGTGGCCGAGGCGTGGCCCGCGCCCACGATCTCCCCGGTCTCGATCTCGAGGTTGGGGACCGAGTCGGCACGAGCACCCTCGGTGAGGATGAGGTTGCGGTTCAGCTCGTAGGTGTCGGTGCCCTCCGCGCTGGCGCGGATGAGCACGTCGCCGACCCACACCGTATGGGCGGTGTCCCCCTGCAGCGCGCCCTTGTACTCGACGTTGGAGCGGCAGTGCGGCGCCCCGTGGTCGACGAAGAGGCGGTGCTCGAGGTGCTGACCGGCATCCGCGAAGTAGACCCCGAGGCCCTCGAACGAGCCCCCGGGGCCGGTGTAGGACGCGTTCGTGTTGATCCGGACGATGCCCCCGCCGATGCTGACGGCGATGTGCCGCACCGAGGCGTCGCGGCCGATGACGACGTCGTGCTGGGCGAGGTGGTGGCTCTCGTCGTCCCACTCCTGGATCGTCACGACGGTGAGCTCGGACCCATCAGCGGCGACGACCGAGAGCACTTCGCTGTACTCCGACGCCCCCGCGTGCTCGACAACCACGGTGGCCCGGGAGAACCGGCCGGCACGCACGAGCAGGTGGCCGTGGACGACCTCGCGCTCGGCGCCGGTGAGGCGGATGCGCACGGGGGTGTCGAGCTCGGCCTCGGCGGGGATGTCGAGCACCGCGACCCCACCGCTGTGGGCCGCAGCGACGGCGGCAGCCCGGTCGGCCGGCGCCGGGGCACCGCTCGCCCGCCACTCCTCGACGGATGCCGTGCCGAGCGTCACGCCGTCCGGCAGGTCCTGCGCCCACTCCAGGCACGCGCCGGTGGGCGCGTCGCGGAGCATGGCGCCGAGGCGGTCGACCGGCGTGAACCGCCACTCCTCCTCACGGCCGGTCGGGAGCGGGAAGTCGGCGACGGCATACGACGTCGTCCGCTCGGCGCGCGACTGGCTCGGGACGAGCGTCGTGGCGTCGTGCGTGTGAGCGCCCTCGGCGGGGCGCTGGGGGGTCAACAGGCTCATGCACGGTCCTCGCAAGAGGTCTGGAAACGGGGTCCCCGCGAAGTATCGGAGGAGCGAAGCGGGGCGGGTCCCACGCTCCGCGTGGGCGAACTTCGTGGGGTGTTCATCCGACGGCCCCTTCCATCTGCAGCTCGATGAGTCGGTTGAGCTCGAGGGCGTACTCCATCGGGAGCTCCTTGGCGATGGGCTCGACGAAGCCCCGCACGATCATCGCCATCGCCTCCTCCTCGGACATGCCCCGCGACATGAGGTAGAACATCTGGTCCTCGGACACCTTCGAGACCGTCGCCTCGTGACCCATCTGGACGTCGTCCTCGCGGATGTCGACATAGGGGTAGGTGTCGGAGCGGCTGATCGTGTCGACGAGCAGGGCGTCGCAGACGACCGAGCTCTTCGAGCCGTGCGCGCCCTCCATGATCTGCACCAGTCCGCGGTAGGACGTGCGGCCACCACCTCGCGCCACCGACTTGCTGATGATCTGGCTGCTCGTGTTGGGGGCTGCGTGGACCATCTTGGACCCGGCGTCCTGGTGCTGCCCCTCGCCTGCGAAGGCGACCGAGAGCGTCTCGCCCCTGGCGTGCTCCCCGAGGAGGAAGACTGCGGGGTACTTCATCGTCACCTTGGAGCCGATGTTGCCGTCGATCCACTCCATCGTCGCGCCCTCCGCGCAGGTCGCGCGCTTGGTGACGAGGTTGTAGACGTTGTTCGACCAGTTCTGGATGGTCGTGTACCGCACCCGGGCGTTCTTCTTGACGACGATCTCGACGACCGCGGAGTGCAGCGAGTCCGACTTGTAGATCGGCGCCGTGCAGCCCTCGACGTAGTGCACGTACGAGCCCTCGTCGGCGATGATCAACGTGCGCTCGAACTGGCCCATGTTCTCGGTGTTGATCCGGAAGTAGGCCTGCAGCGGGATGTCGACGTGCACGCCCGGTGGGACGTAGATGAACGAGCCACCGGACCACACGGCGGTGTTGAGCGAGGCGAACTTGTTGTCTCCGGCGGGGATCACCGAGGTGAAGTACTCGCGGAAGAGGTCCTCGTGCTCGCGCAGCCCGGTGTCGGTGTCGACGAAGATGACGCCCTTCTCCTCCAGGTCCTCCCGGATCTGGTGGTAGACGACCTCCGACTCGTACTGCGCCGCCACACCGGCCACGAGGCGCTGCTTCTCGGCCTCGGGGATCCCGAGGCGGTCGTAGGTGTTCTTGATGTCCTCGGGCAGGTCCTCCCAGCTCGTCGCCTGCTTCTCGGTGGACTTCACGAAGTACTTGATGTTCTGGAAGTCGATGCCCGACAGGTCGGAGCCCCAGGTGGGCATCGGCTTCTTGCCGAACAGGCGCAGCGACTTCAGGCGGAGGTCGAGCATCCACTGCGGCTCGTTCTTGCGCGCCGAGATGTCGCTGACGACCTCGTCGTTGAGCCCACGGCGCGCGGTCTCACCGGCCGTGTCGCTGTCGGCCCAGCCGAACGCGTAGGTGCCGAGGTCCTTCAGACCGGGGTTGAGCTCTTCGATGTGGCTCGTCATGACGAGGGCCTCTCGGTGGTCGGTGTGGGGACGAAGGTCGTGCAGACGTGGTCGCCCTGGGCCAGCGTCGCGAGCCGCTGGACGTGGACGCCGAGCAGTCGCGAGAACGCCTCGGTCTCCGCCTCGCACAGCTGGGGGAACTCCGTCGCGACGTGCTGGACGGGGCAGTGCCCCTGGCACAGCTGGATGCCGGTGAGCGGCCCCGTGGCGGAGCCCACGGGGCGGGCCGAGGCGGCGAACCCGTCGGCGTTCAGCGCCTCGACGAGCGCTTCGGCCCGGGCAGGTGTGCCGTCGCCGGCGGCCTCGATGCGGGCGGCATACCGCTCCTCGAGCGCGGCGACGCGGTGTGCGGCGAACTGCTGCACGGCCGAGTCGCCGCCCGTGGAGCGCAGGAACCGCAAGGCGTCGCCCGCCAGGTGGTCGTAGTCGCTGACGAGCGAGCGGTGGCCCCGCTCCGTGAGGACCCAGGCCCTGGCGGGGCGACCGCGGCGGCGCGGGCCCGTCGCGTCCCGGGCCTCGACGAGCCCGTCGGCGTGCAGCCCGTCGACGTGTCGGCGCACCGCGGTCTCGGTGAGACCCAGTCGTCCGACGAGGACCGGGATGCTGACCGGGCCCTCCTCGCTGACGACGCGCAGCACCCGGTCGCGCGTGCGCGACTCGAGGATGCGGGTGTCGGGCTGATTAACCACACACCCATGTTAGGTAATTCTTCGTCCACCGTCCAAGCAAGGGTCTCCTAACTCTCGACGCTCTGCGCTGCGGGGTCCGCCACGACCACCTCGTCGACCTCCTCGACCCCGGGGTCCTCGTCCAGGGGCAGGAAGACCGACGGGATCCGGGTCCGGGGCGGAGCGACCGCGTCGGTGCCCAACAGCCGCTGGCGCGCCGGGGCCGTGAGCACTCCCAGCGGTGCTGTGAGCACGTAGCCGTATGAGACGACGAGGGCCGTGAGCCCGGGGGTGAGGACGAGTCCCACCCCGACGGCGAGCGCCATGACGGCGGTGGCGAGCCGGGCCACCGGTGTCCGCGGCGAGAGCAGGGCTCGGAACGAGCGGAACCGGACCGTCATCACCATGAGCAGCGCCGGGACGACGCTGACGAGGAGGGGGAACCAGGCGCGCCACGGGCCGGTCCCCGGGCCGAAGAACGGGGAGTCCAGCGCGAGGATGGTCGCCATGACGACGGCCGCCGCTCCCGGCGACGGCAGGCCGACGAAGTAGCGCTTGTCGGCGAGGGGGTCGATCGTCACGTTGAACCGAGCGAGCCGGAAGGCCGAGCAGGCGAGCCAGAAGAACGCCGCGAGCCAGGCGAGCACGGGCCACTCGTCGAGCGCCCACGTGTGGATGAGCACGGCCGGGGCAAGGCCGAACGAGATGAGGTCGGCGAGGGAGTCGAGCTGGAGCCCGAACGGGGACGTGGCCCCCACGAGCCGGGCGACGAAGCCGTCGGCGATGTCGAGGACGATCGAGACCGCGATGAGCGACGCCGCCAGCGTGAAGCTGCCCCGAAAGGCCAGGAGGACGGACGACAGCCCGCTCATCATGTTGAGCGTCGTGAAGGCGCTCGGGGCCAGGAGACGGGCCCGCTCTCGCTTCGGCAGCTGACGTAGGGACACGACGCGCGCCCCCGTCGGCGACACCAGGCGCCAGCGGGCGAGGATCCGACGCCGGCCCGGCGCCGCAGGCGTGGTCACGAGGTCACCGGGGAGGCGTGCCAGCGCGCGATGACGGTCTCGCCGCCGAGGACGCGGTCGCCGCGGCGGACGAGCACGTCGCACTCCATGGGGACGAACACGTCCATCCTCGAGCCGAACTTCATGAGCCCGATCCGCGTCCCGGTCTGGATCTCGTCCCCGACGGAGACCCGCGTCACGACCCTGCGGGCCATGAGGCCGACGATCTGCCGGAAGTGCACCCGACGGACTCGTCCGGCGACCTCCCGCTCGACCGTGATGTCGGCGCGCTCGTTGAGGTGCGCGCTCTCGTGCGTGTACGCGGCGTGCCACGCACCGGGTCTCTCGACGACCTCGGTCACCCGTCCGCCGTACGGCGCGCGGTTGATGTGGACGTCGAAGGCCGACAGGAAGATGCTCACCTGCTGCCAGTCCCCCTCTGGCGCCACGCCCCCCACCGCCGGACCGGCGGACATCACCTTTCCGTCGGCGGGCGACAGGATGTCGTCCACGGGCACCGACCGGCGGTCGGGGGTGCGGTCGGGGTCCCGGAAGAAGGCCGCCACGGCGAGCGGGAGGAGGCCCAGCACCGCAGCCGTCCGGGGTCGACGCAGGAGAGCGGCGAGGGCGGCGGGTGCGGCGGCCACGGCGGTGGCAGGCGCGGCCTCCCGGTCGATGCGTGGCATGGGCGTCAGCCTAGGATGTCGCGGCATGGCCGGTGCCGTGCTCGTGCGTGACCTGCGCAGGTCGTTCGGGGCCAAGCGTGCGGTCGACGGCGCGTCGTGGTCGGCCGAGTCGGGGACGGTCACGGCGGTCCTCGGGCCCAACGGCGCCGGCAAGACGACGACAGTCGAGTGCCTGGAGGGCCTCCAGCGCCCCGACGGCGGTGAGGTGCGGGTCCTGGGCACGGACCCGTGGGGCTCCGGACCCGACCACCGGGCGCGGGTCGGCGTGATGCTCCAGGACGGCGGCCTCCCGACCACTGCGCGTCCGGTGGCCCTCCTGCGCCATCTCTCCTCGCTGTATTCCGCGCCCACCCCCGTCGACGAGCTGGTCACCCTGCTCGGCATCGACGCCTTCTCGGGGACGACGGTGCGGCGGATGTCGGGCGGCCAGCGCCAGCGTGTCGCCCTCGCCGCCGCCCTCCTCCCCCGCCCGGACGTCATCTTTCTCGACGAGCCCACCGCGGGGCTGGACCCGCACGGGCGCCTCGACGTCTGGGACCTCGTCCGGACCGAGGCGGACCGTGGTGCCTGCCTCGTCGTCACGACCCACTCCTTCGAGGAGGCCGAGCGGATCGCCGACCGGGTCGTCATCCTCACCTCCGGCCGGGTCGTCGCCGACGGCACGCTCGACGGCGTGCGCCGGGGGCGCCGTCTCGAGGACGTCTACTTCTCACTCACCGCGGGAGCCCGGTGAGCGCCGCGGCACCGGCCAGAGCCCGTGTGCTCGCGGAGGCGCGCTTCGAGGCCCGGGCCCTGCTGTCCAACGGTGAGCAGCTGCTCGTCTCGGTCGTCCTTCCCGCGATGGCCCTCGTCGCGATCGCCCTGACGTCGGTCCCCGAGCTCGGCCCCGGCCGACGCGTCGACCTGGCCACGGCCGGCGCACTGGCGCTGGGCGTGGTCTCGACCGCGTTCACCGGGCAGGCGATCGCGACGGGCTTCGACCGCAGGTCCGGTGTCCTCCGCCTGCTCGGCACCACCCCGCTCGGCCGCGGCGGGCTGCTCGCGGGCAAGGCGGTCGCAGTGCTCTCGGTCGTGGCGGTGCAGGTGCTCGTCCTCGGGGCGCTCGGCCTGGCCCTGGGGGCGCGCCCCGAGCCGGCGGGGCTCCCTCCCCTGGTGGTCACCCTGGTCCTCGGCTGCGGCACCTTCGTCTCGCTCGCCCTCCTCCTCGCCGGCACGCTCCGGGCCGAGGCGGTCCTCGCCATCGCCAACCTCGCCTGGGTCCTGCTCCTGGCACTCGGCACGCTCGTTCCCACCGACGAGCTCCCGGGCGCCCTCGGCGACGTCGCGGCGCTGCTGCCCTCCGGTGCTTTGGGTGACGCCGCCCGCACCGCGTTCCTCGACGGCGGCTGGCCGTGGGGCTCCCTGGCCGTCCTCGCCGTCTGGGGCGTGGCCGGCGCCGCCCTGGCGGCTCGGTTCTTCCGCTGGGGCGGCTGACCCTCGACAGCGCTGCCCTCGGGCCACGTAGCCTTGTCGACGTGACGGACACCCGCACGACGACCGCACCCGCCCCGCCCGTTCCCTCGTCGGCGTCGCGGTGGTTGGCGCCCGTCCTGGGAGCCAACCTCGTCGCGCAGGTGGCCATCGTCGTGACCGGTGGCCTCGTGCGGGTGACCGGCAGCGGCCTGGGATGCCCGACCTGGCCCGAGTGCGTCGACGGCTCGATCACCCCGACAGTGGAGCAGGCGGAGGGCTTCCACAAGTACATCGAGTTCGGCAACCGCACCCTGACCGGTGTCCTGGCGGTGCTCGCCCTGGCCGCGGTGGTCGCGGTCTGGCGCTGGGCACCCCGGCCCGCGATGAAGGTCGCGTCCGTGGCCGTGCTCGGCGGTGTCGTCGCCCAGGCGCTGCTCGGCGGCGCGACCGTCCTGCTCGGTCTCCACCCCGCAACGGTTGCGGCGCACTTCCTCCTGTCCGCCGCGCTCGTCGCGGCGGCCTCGTACCTTTGGTTCGCCCGGTGGGAGACGGCCGCGGCACCGGTGCGCCTCGTCCCGCCCCTCGTCACCCGCCTGGCGTGGGGAACCTCAGCCGTCGCGGCGGTCGTCCTCGCCCTCGGCACCGTCGTGACCGGCTCGGGCCCCCACTCCGGTGACGCGGACGAGCCGGCCCGCTTCGGGTTCGACGCGCGCACGGTGTCCTGGCTGCACGCGGATGTCGTCATGCTCTTCCTCGGCCTCGTCGCGGCCACCTGGCTCACCGCCCGGCTCACCGCGGCACCAGGGGTGAGAGGCCCGGGACGCGCCTGGTTGGCCGTCCTCCTCGTCAGCCTCGCGCAGGGAGTCGTCGGCTACGTCCAGTACTTCACCGACCTCCCCGAGGCGCTCGTCGTGGCCCACATGCTCGGCGCCAGCCTCCTCGTCGTGGCACTCACCCACGGCATCCTCGCGCTCCGCCGGCGGGCCGACGATGACCGTCTCCTCCCAGCCTCAGCCCCCGAGCAGGCCACCTGACCTGGCCAGGGCGACCGCCTCACCACGGGATGCGGCACCGAGCTTGGCGAGGATGTTCGACACGTGCACGCTGGCGGTCTTGGTGCTGATGAAGAGCGCGCGTCCGATCTCACCGTTGGACCGCCCTTCCGCGAGGAGCTGGAGGACCTCGGCCTCTCGGCTGGTGAGCGCCGTGCGGCCGGGTCGGGGGGTCAGCCGGTCGAGGGACGCGGCGAGGGGCGCGGCGCCGAGGGTGCGGAGTGCCTCCCGCGCCTCGCCGAGCACGTCGTCGGCGCCGCGGTCCCCGGCCGCGAGGAGCACCTCCGCGAGTCGGCTCCGCGCCCTGGCCGCCTCATAGGGCTCCCCGTGGCGCTCGAACATCTCGACCACCTCGCGCCACGATGCGACGAGACCGTCGAGGGGAACGTCGTCGCCTGCGGCCCAGCGGGCGCGCTCACGCTCGGCCGTCGTGCGGGCCTCCCACGCGCGACCCTCCAGCGTCGGCGGAAGGAGGAGTGAGCCGTCCCCCCACACGGCACACGCCTCGGCGTGCAGCCGCTCGACCTCACCGCGGATCTCCACCCGGCGGCCGGGCGGCGCGGTGCGCACGGCCGTCGCCAGGTGTCCGATGACGAGGGCGGCCAGGCGCACCTCGGCGGCGACGCGGCCCTCGCCCCAGATGTCCCGGAGGAACGTCACCAGCTCACGGTGCAGCGTCAGCATCCGGTCCACCTCGCCGTCCCGGCCGAGCAGGTCGACGGCGGCCGCACCGCTCTGCACGGCGATGCGCCCGTCCTCCGGCCACCACGGGCGGATGCCGGCCAGCAGCTCGTCCGCCGTGACACCTCCCCGCGCGGCGAGCACCCCCGCCGCGGCGGCGTCGATGCTGGCCACCGCCCAGGCCGGCATCCCGGCGTCGTGCGTGTGGTCGGCCAGCAGCAGGGCGTGCTCCCAGTCGCCCATCTCGTAGGCGGTCGTCACGGCCATCGCCCGGGTGTCCACCCCGTAGACCGACCACTCCAGCCCCGCCCGCCGCGCCTCGGCCACGGCTCGCTCGAAGCCGGCGAGGGCGGCCGCGTGGTCGCCCTGTCGGTAGTGGACCGACGCCAGGATGTGCATCGCGCGCAGGAGCGCGAGGTCGGGCTCGCGGGTCCATGCAGCGAGGGCCCCCTCGAGCCGCCGGATCGACTCGCCCGGGTCGCCGGCGGTCTCGCTCAGCCGCGCCAGGATCGAGGCGAGGTCGGTGCGGTCCTCCGTCAGGTCGTGCTCCACGGCGAGAGCCATGGCGTCGTCGGCGACGACGAGGGCCTCCTCGTGCGCGCCGGAGTCCATGAGGGCCTCGGCGCGGCGGGCCAGGAGGCCGACCCGCAGGCTCGTCGGCGCGTCGTCCGCCAGGAGGTCGAGGCCCTCCTGGGTGATCGCCAGGCGGTCGAGCCGCTCCTCGGTCATCCGAGCCGTCTCCGCGAGCGCACCGAGCAGCTCGGCGCGCTCATGTGGGGTCGGCAGGTCGGTGTCGAGCCGGGCTCGCAGCAGGGCCATCGCGCGGGCCGTCCGCCCGCTGTCGTTCGCTGCGGATGCCGCGCGAAGCGTGAGCGCATGACCCTCCGCCTCGTCGGACTCGGCCGACGCGATCGAGAGGGCGGTCTCGTAGTGAACGAGCGCTTCGGCCGGACCGCCCATCCGCTGGGCGGCGTCGCCCGCGCGCACCGACGCCTCCAGGGCGGCGACGCGGTCACCGCTCGCCAGGGCGTGCCGCGCGAGGTCGGCGGCCGAACCGAGGGACGGATCCTCGCGCAGGGCCTCGACACAGGCTCGGTGCAGCTGGAGCCGCTCCGCGGGCAGGAGGTCGTCGGTGACGGCCTCCGCAAGGAGGGCATGGCGGAACTCGTACCCGACCTCGCCCCAGGGCTCGAGGACGTGGTGCTCGACCGCGGATCGCAGCGCCGTGCGCAGGGTCCCGGGGTCGACCCCGGCGACGCGCGCAAGCAGGGCGTGGGGAACCCGGCGACCGATGACGGCGGCAACCCTCACGACGCCCTGGGCCGCCTCCTCGAGGCGGTCGACACGGGTCAGCAGGAGCCGTGCCAGATCGGCCGGGTCCGCACCGCCGCGCTCGTCGGCGGCCACGGCGAGCTCCTCGGCGAAGAAGGCATTGCCCTCGGCCCGGTGCGCGACGTCGTCGACAAGGTCCTCGCTGATGACGGCGGTGGATGTCGTCGCTGCGGTAGGTGGCGAGGAGGCTCACCCCGTCCGGGCCCCCGCGCGTGAAGAGAAGGGTGAGGAGCTCCCGGGTCGACTCGTCGGCCCAGTGGACGTCCTCCACGACGACGACGACCGGAGCACGGCGGCCCAGGTCGGACAGTGCGCCGTGCACTGCCTCGACGAGGTCGGCGCGCACGGCGTTTCCCCGCGCCCCGGAGGCGACCCGCGGCACGAGGGGCACGAGGCCCGGGTGGTCGGCGACGAGCTCGTCCACGAGGTCGCGCTCACGGGCGTCGAGGGCGGCGAACATCTCGACGAACGGGAGGTACGGCAGGGCGGTGCCCATCTCCCCGACGCAGTGGCCGACGAGGGTCCGGCGGTCGGCAGCCCGGCGGAGCACGTCCCCGACGAGGGCGGTCTTCCCTATGCCGGCGTCGCCGGCGAGGAGGACCGCCCCGGCCCCCCCGTCGTCCCAGCCGAGGGCGTCGAGGAGCCGGTGGACCTCCTCCTGGCGGCCGACGAGCTCGGTGGTGGTACGGGGCGGCACGGCCCCGATCATGGCACTGGTCGCCGACGTCAGGTTCCTCACGGGTGCCGAGGCGCGCCCGAGGTGACCCTGGTGCGACGCGGGCGGGCCGCGGTGGTGTTCTCGCGGCCACCCACGAGGCGGGCGACGAAGGCGGCCAGCGGGTGCGCCGCGAGCGGACGAGACGGCAGGTCGCGCCGGTGGTGGTCGCGGTGGTGACGGTCGTACGGGTCGACACCGGCCAGCTCGAAGCGACGGTCGATCTCGGTCTGCACGGTCATCGGGTTGGTGTAGAGGCTCATGGTTCTTCCTTCGGTCGGTGTCGGGGGCCTGTCCCTCCGACACCGACCACGCTCGTCCCCTGCGGTACACCCCCGCATGGGGCGGCTGCCCTATCTTCGGCAGGCATCACCTACCTGAGGTACCTCAGGGCGAACCCCACCACCGCGCGGTCAGCCGATGGCGACGTGGATCAGCGGGTCGAGCGCGACGGCGAGGAAGAGCACCGTGACGTAGGTGATCGAGTAGTGGAACAGGCGCATCGGCCTGAGCGCCGTCCCGGTCAGGCCCGAGCGGGCGGCACGCAGGAGGCGATGGGCCTCGACGACGAAGAGCGCGCCCGCGAGTCCCGCCGTCCCGGCATACACCCACCCCATGTCGGCGACCGGGACCAGCGAGAACGACGCCACCACCATGAGCCACGAGTACAGGACGATCTGGCGACCGACGGCGACGGGACCTCGCTCGACCGGGAGCATCGGGACGCCGGCCGCCGAGTAGTCGTCGCGGAACGCCATGGACAGCGGCCAGTAGTGCGGCGGTGTCCAGAAGAAGATGACGAGGAAGAGGACGACGGCCGGCCAGCCGACCGAACCGGTGACGGCGGACCACCCGATGAGCGTCGGCATGCACCCGGCGACGCCACCCCACACGATGTTCTGCGACGTCCGGCGCTTGAGGACCACCGTGTACCCGAGGGCGTACAGCGCGATGGCGACGAGCGACAGGACGGCGGACAGCACGTTGACGAGGGCGAGGAACCACACGGTCGACGCGACGGTGAGCGCGGCCCCGAAGAGGAGGCCGTTGCGGGGGCTCACCTCACCGGTCACCATGGGTCGGTTGCTCGTACGGTGCATGAGCCGGTCGATGTCGCGGTCGTAGACGGAGTTGAACGTGTTCGCCGCCCCGGCGCTCAGCGACCCTCCGACGAGTGTCGCGAGAACGAGCCAGAGAGAAGGCACTCCGCCTTCGGCGAGGAACATCACGGGCACCGTCGTGACGAGCAGCAGCTCGATGATGCGGGGCTTGGTCAGCGCGACGTAGCTCCCCAGCCTCCTCCGGCGGTCGCGCCGCGACACCGACACGGCATCGGTCGTCATGGGGGTGGTGGCCACGTCGTCCTTCGGGTCGGCCTGGAAGGTGCCCGGCGATTCTAGCCGTCGCGCGTTGCGCGACCCCAACCAGCGGGTAGTGCAGACACTAGGGTGGTCGACGGACCGTCCCAGCGCGCCCCACCCCCTGAGAGAGGCCCTCGTGACCACCGCCACCACCACCAGCCGCAGCCAGAAGGCGACGCCCGGACGAAGCCGGGAGATCTCCCGGCCGCTCGCGAAGAAGGCGGGGTGGACGGACCTGGATGTGCGGGCGGTCGACACCGTCCGGGTCCTCGCCGCCGACGCCGTGCAGAAGGTGGGCAACGGGCACCCCGGCACGGCCATGAGCCTGGCCCCGCTGGCGTACCTCCTCTTCCAGAACGTCATGACCCACGACCCGGCCGACCCGACCTGGCTCGGTCGCGACCGCTTCGTCCTCTCCTGCGGGCACTCCTCGCTCACCCAGTACATCCAGCTCTACCTCAGCGGGTACGGCCTCGAGCTCAAGGACCTCCAGTCCCTGCGCACCTGGGGCTCGCTCACCCCGGGGCACCCCGAGGTCCACCACACCCGGGGTGTCGAGGTCACCACCGGGCCGCTCGGCTCGGGCCTCGCCGCCGCCGTGGGCATGGCGATGGCGCAGCGTCGCCAGCGCGGGCTCCTCGACCCGGGCGCCAAGCCCGGCGAGAGCGTGTTCGACCACCACGTGTGGTGCATCGCCTCCGACGGCGACCTCATGGAGGGCGTGGCCTCCGAGGCGTCCTCGCTCGCCGGCCACCAGGAGCTGGGAAACCTCACCGTCGTCTACGACGCCAACCAGATCTCCATCGAGGACGACACCGACATCTCCTTCAGCGAGGACGTCGCCGCGCGCTACGCCGCCTACGGCTGGGAGGTGTTCGACGTCGACTGGCGGCGTTCCGACCAGCCGGCCGGCACGTCGGAGT
This sequence comes from Ornithinibacter sp., assembly GCA_029266735.1. Taxonomy (GTDB): domain Bacteria; phylum Actinomycetota; class Actinomycetes; order Actinomycetales; family Dermatophilaceae; genus Fodinibacter. Next base: position 40,034 of record JAQSWG010000010.1, on the reverse strand, counting down.
ACGTCGAGGACGTCGACGCCCTCCTCGCCGCTCTCGAGAAGAGCAGGCGCTCGAGGAACCGACCGACGCTCGTGCGGTTGTCGACGGTCATCGCCTGGCCGGCACCCAAGGCCCGCGGCACCGGCAAGGCGCACGGCTCGGCCCTGGGACCGGACGAGGTGGCTGCCACCAAGGAGCTCCTCGGGTTCGACCCGAAGAAGACGTTCGCGGTGGAGCGGGACGTGCTCGCTCGGGCGCGTGAGGTGCGCAAGCGCGGCAAGTCGGCCCACCAGGCGTGGAACAAGCGGTATGCCGCGTGGCGCAAGGCCCAGCCCGAGCGCGCGTCGCTCCTGGACCGGCTCGTGGAGGCACGACTGCCCCAGGACTTCGACAAGGCACTCCCGACCTTCGAGCCGGACACGGAGAAGGGACTGGCGACGCGCGCGGCATCCGGCAAGGTGCTCGGCGCGCTGGCGCCGGTGCTCCCCGAGCTGTGGGGTGGGTCGGCCGACCTCGCCGAGTCGAACAACACGACGATGGCAGACGAGCCGTCGTTCATCCCCAAGGGGAAGCAGACGAAGGAGTGGAAGGGCGGCCCCTACGGCCGGACGCTGCACTTCGGCATCCGCGAGAACGCCATGGGGATGATCCTCAACGGCATCGCGCTCGAAGGGCTCACCCGGCCCTACGGTGGCACCTTCCTCGTCTTCTCCGACTACATGCGACCCGCGGTGCGGCTCGCGGCCATCCAGCAGCTTCCGGTGACCTTCGTGTGGACGCACGACTCCATCGGCCTGGGTGAGGACGGGCCGACGCACCAGCCGATCGAGCACCTCGCAGCCCTGCGCGCGATGCCGGGGCTCGACGTGGTGCGACCGGCGGACGCCAACGAGACGGCTGCGGCCTGGGGGGAGATCCTCCGGCGCGGCCGGACGGCGGGGATCGCCCTGTCGCGCCAGAACCTGCCGATCGTCGACCGCTCGGTCCATGCCAAGGCCGCCGGCGTCGCGAAGGGCGCCTACGTCCTCATCGACGCCGCTTCGGGTCAGCCGGACGTCGTGCTCGTGGCCACGGGCTCCGAGGTGTCGCTGGCCCTGGAGGCGCGGCTGACGCTCGAGGAGTCCGGGGTGGCCACCCGGGTCGTCTCCATGCCATGCCGGGAGTGGTTCGAGGAGCAGCCCCGCTCGTACCAGGACAAGGTCCTCCCCCCGCGGGTCCGGGCCCGCGTCAGCGTGGAGGCCGGGGTGGCCATGGGTTGGCACGACCTCGTCGGAGACGCGGGGCGGTGCATCAGCATCGAGCACTTCGGCGCCTCCGCCGACGCCAAGACCCTGTTCCGTGAGTTCGGGTTCACGCCCGAGGCCGTGGTCCGGGCCGCCAAGGACTCCCTGTCCGCCGCCCGCAACGGTGGTCGGGTCCCGTCCGTGACCGACACCGCGCCGAGGTCCCGCAAGGACACCGGCACCGATGTCGGCGTCCAGAAGACGCCGAGCCGCAAGAGCGCGGCCTCGGCAGGGAAGTGAGAGCACCATGACCAGCACCGCACTCCAGGACCTCGCCGCGAACGGCGTCTCCATCTGGCTCGACGACCTCTCCCGGGAGCGCCTCACCTCGGGCGGCCTGCAGAAGCTCATCGACGACAAGGGCGTCGTCGGTGTCACGACGAACCCGTCGATCTTCCAGGCGGCGCTGTCGGAGGGTCACGCGTACGACACCCAGGTGCGCGAGCTCGCGGACTCCGGCCGAAGCGTCGACGAGGCCGTCTTCGCCCTCACGACGCAGGACGTCAGGGACGCCTGCGACGTCTTCCTCCCGGTGTACCAGGCGACGGCAGGCCGCGACGGGAGGGTGTCGATCGAGGTGGACCCGCGGCTCGCGCACGACACCGCCGGCACGGTCGAAGAGGCACGGTCCCTGGCGGCCGCCGTCGACCGGCCGAACGTGCTCATCAAGATCCCCGCGACGGTGGAGGGCCTGCCGGCCATCACCCAGGTCATGGGCTCGGGCATCTCCGTCAACGTGACGCTCATCTTCGCGCTCGACCGCTACCGGGCGGTGATGAACGCGTTCCTGTCCGGGCTCGAGCAGGCCCGTGAGGGCGACGCCGACCTCAGCGGTCTCCACTCGGTCGCCTCGTTCTTCGTCTCGCGGGTCGACACCGAGGTCGACAAGCGGCTCGACGAGATCGGCACCGACGAGGCCAAGGCGTTGCGCGGCAAAGCCGGGATCGCGAATGCCCGGCTGGCCTACCAGGCGTACGAGGAGGTCTTCGGCACGCCGCGGTGGCAGTCGCTCGCGGACGCCGGCGCCAACCCGCAGCGTCCGCTGTGGGCCTCGACCGGTGTCAAGGACCCCGCCTACCCCGACACGATGTACGTCACCGAGCTCGTGGCGCCCGGCACCGTCAACACCATGCCCGAGAAGACGCTCGACGCCGCGGCGGACCACGCCGAGATCACCGGCGACAGGGTCACGCCGTACTACGCCGAGGCCGCCGAGGTCCTGGACAGCCTGGAGCGCCTCGGGATCTCCTACTCCGAGGTCACCGCGCAGCTCGAACGCGAGGGTGTCGACAAGTTCGCGAAGTCGTGGGGGGAGCTGCTGGACGGGGTCAGTCGGGAGCTCGAGAAGGCGACCGCGTGACCTCGCTCGACGTCGTCGCCACGGGTGGGGCCGCGGATGCCGTGTCCGCGCACGTGCCGACGCTGGTCACCGACCGCGTCGCGAGCCGGCTGTTCGCCCGCGACCCGACCCTGTGGGGCGAGGCCGCCGAGGAGGAGGCCGCCAAGCGCCTCGCGTGGACCGGCCTGCCTCAGGGATCCCGCCCCCTCGTGGGCGAGGTCGCGGCGCTGCGCGGTGAGCTCGCGCAGACGGGGTACGACCGCGTCGTCCTGTGCGGCATGGGTGGGTCGTCGCTCGCACCTGAGGTGATCTGTGCGACGGCCGGCGTGCCCATCGTCGTCCTCGACTCCTCCGACCCGGACGTCGTGCGTGGAGCCCTGACGCACCTCGACCGCACCGTCGTCGTGGTGTCGAGCAAGTCCGGCTCGACCGTCGAGACGGACAGCCAGCGGCGGGCCTTCGAGCAGGCCTTCCGCGATGCGGGGATCGACCCCACGACCCGCATCGTCGTCGTCACGGACCCGGGCAGCCCGCTGGACCGGGAGGCGAGGTCGTCGGGTTTCCGCGTCGTCAACGCCGACCCCGACGTCGGCGGCCGGTACTCGGCGCTCACGGCGTTCGGCCTCGTACCCAGCTGCCTGGCCGGTGCCGACATCGAGGCCCTGCTCGACGACGCCGAAGCCGTCGTCGACCTCCTCGCGGAGGACGACGAGGCCAACCCCGCCCTCCGCCTCGGCGCGGCGATGGCCGGGACGGAGCCGCTGCGCGACAAGCTCGTCCTCGTGGACTCGGGCACCGAGAACGTCGGGTTCGGCGCCTGGGCCGAGCAGCTCATCGCCGAGTCCACCGGCAAGGACGGCACCGGCATCCTGCCCGTCGTCGCCGTCGGCAACGCACCGGCCCACCTCTACGACGACGGCACCGTGGTGCGGCTCCTCGCCTCCGGCGACGCTGACGACGCCGACCTCGACGACATCCCGGCGGACACCGCGGCCTCCGTGGTCACCGTCGCCGGTCCGCTCGGGGCGCAGTTCATGCTCTGGGAGGCCGCCACCGCGGTGGCCGGGCGCCTGCTCGGCATCAACCCGTTCGACCAGCCCGACGTCGAGAGCGCCAAGGCGGCGGCCCGCGAGCTGCTCGACGCGGGAATCGGCGCGGGTGAGGACCCGGCCTTCACCGACGGTCCGGTCGAGGTCCGTGCCCTCGGTGGTGACTGGCTCGGTCGCGCGGGCACCGTCGACGCAGCGGTGGACGCCCTCCTCGGGCAGCTCGACCGCGGTCGCGGGTACATCGCGGTCATGGCGTACCTGGACCGGGAGGCCGAGGCCGACCTCGAGCACGTCGCCCGTGACCTCTTCGACCGCACCGGTCGCCCCGCCACCTTCGGCTGGGGTCCCCGCTTCCTCCACTCCACCGGGCAGTACCACAAGGGCGGGCCACCGACGGGTGTGTACGTGCAGATCACGGCGACGCCGACGCAGGACCTCGACGTCCCGGGACGGAGCTTCACCTTCGGGGAGTTCATCGCGGCGCAGGCCGGTGGGGACGCGACGGTCCTGGCGGAGCACGGCCGTCCGGTGCTGCGGTTGCACCTCACCGACCACGAGGAGGGCATTCGCCGGGTGCGCGCCGCCCTCGGCCGGGGTCGAGCGTGAGCCCGGCCAAGGTGGCCGCGGGGTCCAACCCGCTGCGGGACCACCGGGACAAGCGGCTCCCGCGGATCGCGGGCCCGTGCTCCCTGGTGCTCTTCGGTGTCACGGGCGACCTGGCTCGCAAGAAGCTCTTGCCGGCCATCTACGACCTCGCCAACCGCGGGCTCCTCCCGCCGGGGTTCTCGCTCATCGGCTTCGCCCGGCGGGACTGGGCCGACCAGGACTTCGGCAAGATCGTCTACCAGTCGGTGCGGGAGCGCGCCCGGACGGCGTTCCGCGAGGAGGTGTGGCGCTCCCTGGCGGAGGGCATCCGCTTCGTTCCGGGGAGCTTCGACGACGAGCCGGCGTTCGACCTCCTCGCCGCGACGGTCCGCGAGCTCGACGAGCAGCGCGGCACCGGTGGCAACCACGCGTTCTACCTCTCCATCCCCCCGTCGTTCTTCGCGACGGTCTGCGAGCAGCTCGAACGGTCGGGGCTCTCGACGCCCGCGGACGGCTCCTGGCGCCGGGTCGTCATCGAGAAGCCGTTCGGCCACGACCTCGCCTCCGCCCGGGAGCTCAACGCGATCGTCGAGAAGGTCTTCCCCGCGGACGCGGTGTTCCGGATCGACCACTACCTCGGCAAGGAGACGGTCCAGAACCTCCTCGCCCTGCGCTTCGCCAACCAGATGTTCGAGCCGGTGTGGAACGCCAACTTCGTCGACCACGTGCAGATCACGATGGCCGAGGACATCGGCATCGGCGGTCGCGCCGGCTACTACGACGGCATAGGCGCGGCCCGGGACGTCATCCAGAACCACCTCCTCCAGCTGCTCGCCCTCACCGCGATGGAAGAGCCCGTGTCGTTCGGGGCCGAGGGGCTGCGCCTGGAGAAGGAGAAGGTCCTCTCGGCGGTCCGCGTGCCCGACGACCTCGCGCGGTGCACGGCCCGCGGACAGTACGCCGCGGGGTGGCAGGGCGGTGAGGAGGTCCTCGGCTACCTGCAGGAGCAGGGCGTCGCCGAGGACTCGAGGACCGAGACGTATGCCGCCGTGCGCCTCGACCTCGACACCCGCCGCTGGGCCGGGGTCCCCTTCTACCTGCGCACTGGGAAGCGGCTCGGGAAGCGGGTCACCGAGATCGCCGTCGTCTTCAAGCGCGCACCGCACCTGCCCTTCGCGCACACCGCCACCGAGGAGCTGGGGCAGAACGCCGTCGTCATCCGCGTCCAGCCCGACGAGGGGGTCACGCTGCGTTTCGGTGCCAAGGTGCCCGGGGCGCAGATGGAGGTCCGTGACGTGACGATGGACTTCGGCTACGGCCGCTCGTTCACGGAGTCCTCGCCCGAGGCCTACGAGCGCCTCATCCTCGACGTGCTCCTCGGGGAGCCGCCGCTCTTCCCCCGCCATGAGGAGGTCGAGCTGTCCTGGGAGATCCTCGACCCGATCGAGCGGTTCTGGGAGAGGAAGGGTGCAGCTCCGGAGCAGTACCCCTCCGGTGGATGGGGGCCCTCGGGAGCCGACGACCTCATGCGCCGCGACGGGCGTGAGTGGAGGCTGCCGTGATCGTCGACCTGCCGAGCACGACCACCGCCGCCGTCTCGGCCCGCCTCGTGCGCCTCCGCTCCGAGACGGGCTCGATGGCGCTCTCCCGCGTGCTCACCCTCATCGTCGTCGTCGACGACGAGGACGCCGAGGCCGCGATCGACGTCGCGAACACCGCGACGCGCCAGCACCCGAGCCGCATCCTCGTCGTCGTCCTCGGCAGCAAGAGGGGGGCGGCACGGCTGGACGGCCAGATCCGGGTCGGCGGTGACGCAGGTGCGTCGGAGGTGGTCGTCCTGCGGCTCTGCGGTGCCTTGGCCTCGCACGGCCGTGCCGTCGTCACCCCCCTCCTGCTCGCCGACTCCCCCATCGTCGCGTGGTGGCCCGTCGAGGGACCGAGGACGCCGTCGGAGGACCCCATCGGCGTCATGGCGCAGCGCAGGGTCACCGACGCGGCGCGGTCGCCCACGGCGCACCGCACCGTGCTCCGCCGGCTCGCGGAGGGGTATGCCAACGGCGACACCGACCTCGCCTGGTCCCGGGTGACGCTGTGGCGCGGGTTGCTCGCCGCGGCACTCGACCAGCCCCCGTACGAGCCGGTCACGGCGGCGACCGTCGTCGCCGCGCAGGACTCCCCGTCGGGCGAGCTGCTCGCCGGGTGGCTGGCCGCCCGGCTGCGCTGCCCGGTGTCCCTCGCCCGATCTCGCAACCGCAGCGGCATCATCTCGGTCCGGCTGGAGCGGTCCAGTGGCACGGTCGACCTCGTCCGGCCCCACGACGGCAACACTGCGACGCTCACCCAGCCCGGCCACCCGGTGCGCACCATCGCGCTCGCCCACCGCAGCGACGCCGAGTGCCTCGCGGACGAGCTGCGTCGGCTCGACCCCGACGAGGTCTACGAGGAGGCGCTCACCGTCGGCCTCAAGAAGGTCAGCATCTCGAAGCTGTCGGCGAGCCAGGCCATCCGCGCCGGCCGAGCACCGTCGGTGGCCGAGTCCGAACGGACGGCCCGGCGGCTGCGCAGGGCGGCCCGAGCCAGTGGCAGCAGTGCCATGGTGGAGGCCATGCCCATGCCCCCGAAGGCGGACGACGCCGCACAGGTCAAGGAGGCGTCCGCACGGAGGCTCAGCGAGGCCAAGGAGCGTCAAGGATGACCGCGCCCACCACGGTCGTCGTGCACCGGGACCAGGAGTCGCTCGCCGACGCGGTTGCGGCCCGGCTCGTCGTCGCGCTCGTCGACGCGCAGTCGGCGCGCGGCGTGGCCCACGTATCGCTGACCGGTGGCTCCATGGGGTCCCACATCGTCACGTCGATCACGCGGGTTCCCGCACGGGGAGCGGTCGACTGGTCACGAGTGCACGTGTGGTGGGGGGACGAGCGCTATCTCCCGGCCGGCGACCCCGACCGCAACGACACCCAGAACGGCGACGCCGGTCTCGACACTCTCGGCCTCGAGCCCTCCCACGTGCACCGCGTGCCCGGCCCCGACGCGAGCACCTCGGCCGAGGCGAGTGCCGAGGCGTATGCAGCTGCCCTTCGGGAGCACGGGCAAGGCAGCCTCTTCGACGTCATGGTCCTCGGGGTCGGCCCCGACGGCCACGTGGCGTCCCTCTTCCCGCACCACCCCGCAGCGGCCACAGCGGACGCCATCGCGGTCGCCGTCCACGACTCTCCGAAGCCCCCACCGGACCGCGTCTCACTCACCAGGGAGTGCCTCGAGCACTCGCGCGAGGTCTGGTTCCTCGTCAGTGGCGCCGACAAGGCCGACGCGGTTCGCCGTGGCGTCACGGGTGCGCCGTTCGAGACGACGCCGGCCGCCCACGTCCACGGGCAGGAACGCACCCTCTGGCTCGTCGACGCCGACGCCGCGGCCCACCTGGAGCGCTGACGCGCAGATGGGCTTCCTCGACCGGATCCGTGGACGTGGCGACGACGACGCGCGAGGCCCGAACACCGCCGCCGACGACTCGCCGCTCGCTCCTGACGGCGCCCTCGGCGCCTCCCCCGATGGCGGCGTCGAGCCCGTGGAGGAGATCGGGGTACGCCCGCTCTCCGTCGATGAGCAGGCGCGGCTCGACGCGGTCCGCGAGGCCTATGCCGACCATGGCATCGATCCCGGCGACCTCGCGACGGTGGCAGCGGCATACGACCGGGCCCTGGACCGGCACGAGGGCGAGGACGCGTCGGCAGTGATCGACGTGCTGGGAACCGCGATGGGCGACCACCTCGTCACGGTGGCCGGCTACCGGTGGGTGGTGTGCATCGACCCGTTCGGCACTGACCTCGCGGTGGAGCCGCCGCGCCGTGGCGTGCCGGTCGTCACCCGCATGCTCGTCGCGGTGCGCTGGATGGCCCGGGAGCGGGACTGGCTTCCCGGGGTGACCGAACACCTCGCGCGAATCGGCCGCAGCTGAGCGTCGCCACCAGCCCGACCTACTGGATGAGGCCGCGGTCCCTGAGGGTCTGCAGGGCCTCGTCGAGGATGGCCTCACCGTCCTCGTCGGAGCGGCGCTCCTTGACGTACGCGAGGTGGGTCTTGTACGGCTCGACCTTCGGTGGCGCCGGCGGGTTGTCCTCGTCACGACCGGCCGGGAAGCCACACCGCGGGCAGTCCCACTGGTCGGGAATGGTCAGGCCGGGCTCCTCCGAGAAGCTCGGCCTCGTCTCGTGCCCGTTGGAGCACCAGAACGAGACGTGGACGCGTGGGGCGACCTCCCCCCGCTCGGCCTCGCCCATGGGGCCTGCACCGACGCGCGAGCCACGGATGGCGTTTCCTCCAGCCATTGTCAGTTCTCCCTATGCCGCGAACCGCTCGAGGACGCCGAGACCGACGACGCAGGTGAACCAGACCAGCGCCACGGCGACGGTGATGCGGTCGAGGTTGCGCTCGGCGACGGACGACCCGCCGAGCGAGCTCGACATGCCTCCACCGAACATGTCCGACAGCCCGCCGCCCTTGCCCTTGTGGAGGAGGATGAGCAGGGTCAGGAACAGGCCACCGAGGACCAGGAGGACCTGGAGGCCGATGCGAACCGCGTCCACGGGCAATCCTTCGTGCGGGGTCTGGGGGGCACAACCGGTACAGGATAACCGCTCGGGCGAGCAGCACCGGTCAGGGTCGGGTCAGGTGGTGCCGCGGTGGTCCCGGAAGCGGCAGATCGCGGCGAACTCGACGGGGTCGATCGACGCCCCCCCGACGAGAGCGCCGTCGACGTCCTCCTTCGCCATGATGGCCGCGACGTTGCCGGACTTCACCGAGCCGCCGTACAGGACGCGGATGCCGTCGGCAACGTCTCCGGTGTAGAGCTCGGCGAGCTTGGTCCGGATGGCCGCGCACACCTCCTGCGCGTCCTCGGGGGTCGCCACCTCGCCGGTGCCGATGGCCCAGATGGGTTCGTAGGCGACGACGAGAGTCCGGGCCTGGTCGACGGGCACCCCGTCGAGGCCCGCCTCCACCTGGGCGAGCACGTGGTCGACATGGGTGCCAGCCTGGCGGATCTCGAGGCCCTCACCGCAGCAGAAGATCGGGGTGAGCCCGTGGCGGTAGGCCGCCTTCACCTTGGCGTTGACGACGTCGTCGTCCTCGGCGTGGTACTCGCGTCGCTCACTGTGGCCGACCACGACGTAGCTGCAGCCGAGCTTGGCGAGGAAGGCTCCGCTCACCTCGCCGGTGTAGGCGCCGGAGTCGTGGACGGAGAGGTCCTGGGCGCCGTGCCTGAGCTCGAGGCGGTCACCGTCGATGAGGGTCTGCACGCTGCGGATGTCGGTGAACGGCGGCAACACCGCCACCTCGACCGCGCCGAAGTCGTGCCTGCCGTCCCTGAGGGTCCAGTCCAGCTTCTGCACGAGATGGGTGGCCTGGAGGTGATCGAGGTTCATCTTCCAGTTGCCCGCCAGGAGGGGGGTGCGGCCGGAGGCCATGCGTCAGTGCTCCTTCGTGAGGATGGCGATGCCGGGCAGCTCCTTGCCCTCGAGGTACTCCAGTGACGCACCGCCACCGGTCGAGATGTGGCCGAACTGGTCGTCGGAGAAGCCCAGCTGCCTCACCGCGGCGGCGGAGTCACCCCCGCCGACGACGGTGAGCGCGCCCGCGGCGGTGACGTCGACGAGTGCCTGCGCGATCCGCCGCGTGCCTGCGGCGAACGGCTCCATCTCGAAGGCCCCCATCGGGCCGTTCCAGAAGACGGTCCGGGCGTCGGCGAGCGCGCTCGCGTAGAGCTCGGCCGACCGGGGCCCGATGTCCAGACCGATCATGTCGGCGGGGATGGCGTCCGCGTCGACGGTGACCACCTCGGTGTCCGCGGAGAAGTCCCGGCCGCAGACGACGTCGACGGGCAGGATGATCTCGACGCCGCTCTCGTCGGCGCGTTCGAGGTAGCCCCGGCACGCCTCGACGCTCTCGGCGTCGAAGAGGCTCCGCCCGATCTCGTGACCCTTGGCCGCGAGGAAGGTGAAGAGCATCCCGCCGCCGATGAGGAGGCGGTCCGCCGTGCCCATGAGGTTGTCGATGACCGCCAGCTTGTCGGCGACCTTCGCGCCGCCCAGGACGACGGCATACGGACTCTCGGGCTTCTCGGTGAGCCGCTGGAGGACCTCGACCTCGGCGCGCACGAGCCCGCCCATGGCTGCGGGGAGCCTCGTCGCGACGTCGTAGACCGACGCCTGCTTCCGGTGGACGACCCCGAACCCGTCCGAGACGTACGCGTCGGCGAGCCCGGCCAGGGCGTCGGCGAACTCGGCCCGCTCCTCGTCGGTCTTGGCCGTCTCGCCCGGGTTGAACCGCAGGTTCTCGAGGAGCACCACGTCACCGTCGGACATCGCGTCCACGGCCGACCGGGCACTCTCGCCCACCGTGTCGGTCGCGAAGGACACCGGGCGGCCCAGCAGCTCCCCGAGCCGGCCCGCGACGGGTCGCAGCGAGAACCTCTCCTCCGGCGCTCCCTTCGGCCGGCCGAGGTGGGCACACACGATGACGCGCGCGCCCGCCGCGGCGAGCTCGGAGATCGTCGGGACCGACGCCCGGATGCGGCCGTCGTCCGTGATCGTCGTGCCGTCGAGGGGGACGTTGAGGTCGGAGCGGACGAGGACGCGCTTGCCGCGCAGGTCGCCCAGCGAGGCGAGGTCAGCCATGGTGGGCTCGGCCCGCGCTCAGAGGCTCTTGCCGACGTGCAGGACGAGGTCGATGAGGCGGTTGGAGTAGCCCCACTCGTTGTCGTACCACCCCACGACCTTGACCTGGTTGCCGATGACCTTGGTGAGGCCGGAGTCGAAGATGCACGAACTCGGGTCCGTGACGATGTCGGCGGAGACGATGGGGTCCTCGGTGTACTTCAGGAAGCCCTTGAGGGTGCCCTCGGAGGCCGCCTTGACGATCGCGTTGACCTCCTCGACCGAGGTCTCCCGGCCGGCCTCGAAGGAGAGGTCGGTGGCCGACCCGGTCGGGACCGGTACGCGCAGCGCGTAGCCGTCGAGCTTGCCCTTGAGCTCGGGCATGACGAGGCCGATCGCCTTCGCGGCCCCCGTGCTCGTGGGAATGATCGACAGCGCGGCGGCGCGGGCGCGGCGCAGGTCCTTGTGGGGCCCGTCGAGCAGGTTCTGGTCCTGGGTGTAGGCGTGGATCGTCGTCATGAGCCCCTTGACGATGCCCAGCTCGTCGGAGAGCGCCTTCGCCATGGGTGCGAGGCAGTTCGTCGTGCACGACGCGTTCGAGATGATGTGGTGGTTCGCCGGGTCGTAGTCCTCGTGGTTGACACCCATGACGAACGTTGCGTCCTCGTTCTTCGCGGGCGCCGAGATGATGACCTTCTTGGCGCCGCCGTCGATGTGCGCCTTGGCCTTCGCCGCGTCCGTGAAGATGCCGGTCGACTCCACGACGATGTCGGCACCGGCGTCCCCCCAGGCGATGGCGGCGGGGTCCTTCTCCGCGAAGACCTTGATCGTCGTCCCGCCGACCGTGATGGAGTCCTCGGTGGCAGAGACGTCGTCCTTGAGGACCCCGAGCACGGAGTCGTACTTCAGGAGGTGCGCGATCGTCGTGTTGTCCATGAGGTCGTTGGCCGCAACGATCTCGATGTCGGCGCCGGAGGCCTGCACGGCCCGGAAGAAGTTTCGGCCGATCCGGCCGAAGCCGTTGATCCCTACGCGAACGGTCACGGTGGTGCTGCCTTCCACTCAGCGGGGGGTGCCGCGGGACCGCGACACCTTGGATTCGTTCCCAACCCTAGACCCGGGCCGATGGCGGTCGAGCGCCGTCCGGGGTGTGGGCAGGTGACCCCGGTACGCCGCGATCAGCCGTCCAGCATGTCGGCCGTGAGCACGGCCTCGGTGTTCGGGATGCCGTCGTCCGCGGCTCGCTTGTCGGCCATGGCGAGGAGCCGGCGGATGCGTCCGGCGACGGCATCCTTGGTCATCGGCGGGGAGGCGAGCTGACCCAGCTCCTCGAGGGAGGCCTGCTTGTGCTCGAGGCGCAGCTGTCCCGCGTCGCGGAGGTGGTCGGGAATGTCGTCCCCGAGGATCTCGAGGGCCCGCTCGACGCGGGCGCCGGCAGCCACGGCGGCCCGCGCAGACCGGCGGAGGTTGGCGTCGTCGAAGTTCGCGAGACGGTTCGCCGTCGCCCGGACCTCACGGCGGATGCGGCGCTCCTCCCACGCGAGGACGGCGTCGTGGGCCCCGAGCCGGGTGAGCATCGCACCGATGGCGTCGCCGTCACGGATGACGACGCGGTCGACGCCGCGGACCTCGCGAGCCTTGGCCGAGATGTTCAGACGGCGCGCTGCGCCGACGAGGGCGAGCGCGGCCTCGGGGCCGGGGCAGGTCACCTCGAGCGCCGACGAGCGGCCCGGCTCGGTGAGCGACCCGTGGGCGAGGAAGGCCCCGCGCCATGCGCCCTCCGCGTCGCAGACGGATCCGCTGACGACCTTCGGCGGCAGTCCTCGCACGGGGCGACCACGGCTGTCGATGAGGCCGGTCTGCCGCGCCAGGGACTCCCCGTCCTGGACGACGCGGACGACGTAACGGCTGCCCTTGCGCAGGCCACCGGCGGCGAGCACGAGGACCTCCGGGGTGTGTCCGTAGACCTCCGTGAGCTCACGGCGCAGCCGACGCGCGGCGTTCGCCGTGTCGAGCTCGGCCTCGACGACGATGCGGCCACCGATGATGTGCAGGCCGCCGGCGAACCTCAGGGTGGCGGCGACCTCGGCCTTGCGGCAGCACGGCTTGGTGACCTGGTGCCGGCTCAGTTCGTCCTTCACCTTCGCCGTCATCGCCATGGCGGTCATCCTGCCACGCGTCATCGGACCCCACGGCCGATGCTCATGATGTCCCGGAGGGCAGCCGCGAAGCGCAGCGGGTCGTGCTCTCCCGGCCGGTCGCGCCGGGCCACGGGAGCCACGTGGAGGGTGGCGCCGAGGCGTCGCGAGTGCTCCGCCAGGCGGCTCTCGTCCTCGACGACCGCGGGGTCGACGAGCACGCCGTCGAGCCGCAGCCGCGGCGCGAGGGTCGCAAAGGTCTCGAGGTGCCTCTCGGCGCTGAAGCCGGCCGTCTCACCGGTGCCCGGGTCGAGGTTGAGGACGAGGAGGCGGCGGGCGCGGGTGACCTCGAGGGCCTCACGCACCTCCGGCACGAGGAGGTGGGTCATCACCGAGGTGAACCACGACCCCGGGCCGAGGACGGCCCAGTCCGCGCCCCGGATGGCGGCGACCGACTCGGGGTAGGCCGGCGGGTTCCCCGGCAGGAGCCGGACCGACTCCACCGTTCCGGGAGTCACCGCCACCTCGGCCTGGCCCCGCACGACCCGCACGGCTCCGGGCTCGGCGCCGTCGAGGGCACTGACCTCGGCCTCGATGGTCAGCGGCACCGCCGCCATGGGCAGCACCCGCCCCTGCGCCTGGAGGAGGCGGGCGACGAGGTCGAGTCCCGCCACGGGGTCCTCGTGCAGCTCCCACAGGGCGATGATGAGGAGGTTGCCCAAGGCGTGCCCGCCCAGCGGCCCGTCGCCGGCGAAGCGGTGCTGGAGCACGTCACGCCAGGTCTGGCCCCACTCGCTCTCGCTGCACAGGGCCGCCAGGGCCATCCGTAGATCCCCGGGCGGCAGCACCCCGAACTCGTTCCGGAGCCGACCGCTGGACCCTCCGTCGTCGGCGACGGTGACGATGGCCGTGATCTCGTCGGTGACGTAGCGCAAGGCGGTCAACGTGGCGGCGAGGCCGTGGCCGCCGCCGAGGGCGGCGACGACGGGGCCGGTCACTCGCGCCCCAGGTCGCGGTGCACGACGAACGTCGCGACCCGCTCCGTCGAGAGCCGAGCAGCGAGCGACTGGCTGATCGCCACCGACCGGTGCTTGCCGCCAGTGCATCCGATGGCGATGGTCGCGTAACGCCGGCCCTCACGCAGGTAGCCGTCCGTCACCGGGACCATGAGGTCGGTGACCCGGTCGACGAACTCACCGGCACCGTCCTGCCCCAGGACCCAGTCGGAGACCGCGGCATCGGCCCCGGTCAGGGGCTTCAGCTCGGGGACCCAGAACGGGTTCGGGAGGAAGCGCAGGTCGAAGACGAAGTCGGCGTCCAGGGGGACGCCGTACTTGAAGCCGAACGACATCAGGGCCAGGCGGAGGCTCGGACCGCCCTCGGCTCCCAGGAGCGGGGCGAGCTTGCGCCCGAGCTGGTGGACGTTGAGCCCGGAGGTGTCGATGACGACCTGGGCCTCGGCACGGAGGTCTCGGAGCATCTCGCGTTCCGCCTGGATGCCGTCGAGCAGTCGGCCCTCCCCCTGGAGCGGGTGCGGGCGGCGGACGCTCTCGAAGCGGCGGACGAGGGCCTCGTCGGTGGCGTCGAGGAAGATGAGGTGCGGCTGCCAGCCGGCCTCGCGCAGGGCCGCCAGCCCGGCCTGGACGTGGGAGTGGAACGCCCGGGCACGCACGTCGACGACCGCTGCGATCCGCAGGTCGGTCACGCCGCTCCCGCGCACCTTGCCAGCGAGGTCCGCCATCGGTGAGAGCAGCTGCGGGGGCAGGTTGTCGACGATGTACCAGCCACGGTCCTCGATGACGTTCGCCGCGGTCGACCGGCCCGCCCCGCTCATTCCCGTGACGATGAGGAAGTCACTGGCCCGCGGTACCGGCTCGGCGGCGTTTCGCGGCGCCTCGGCACGGGCCGGGTCCACCGGCACCTCAGGCTCCGTCGTCACGTCCTGCTCCCTCGTCGTCGACGACCTCACCGGTCGCCAGGTTGACCGCGGGCGTGGTGTCCCCGGTGTTGCCCAACTGTGCCGCAACGACGGCTGCCAGCGCAGGACCGATTCCCGGGACCTCGGCGAGCTCGTCGACCGACGCGCCGGTGATCCGCTTGACCGACCCGAACCGCTTGAGGAGCGCCTTGCGTCGCTTCTCCCCCAGACCGGGGATGCCGTCGAGCCGGCTCGACGTCATCGCCTTGCTGCGTCGCTGGCGGTGGAACGTGACCGCGAAACGGTGGGCCTCGTCACGCAACCGCTGGAGGAGGTACAGCCCCTCGCTCGTGCGCGGAAGGACGACGGGGAACTCCTCCCCCGGGAGCCAGACCTCCTCCAGGCGCTTGGCGAGGCCCACGACGGTCACGTCCACGACCCCGATGTCCAGCAGGGCGCGGGCCGCGGCGTTGACCTGCGGCAGGCCGCCGTCGACGACGACGAGATTGGGCCGGTAGGCGAAGCGGGCCGGCCGGGACCCCATCTCGGGAGATCCCTCGGCACCGTTCACGGCGGGGAAGCCATCCGGCGCACCGGCCGCGACGGCATCCCGCTGGCGCTCCTCACCCTCCTCGGTCCTCCCCCGACGGAAGCGGCGGGTGAGGACCTCGTACATGGCCGCGGTGTCGTCGGTGGCGCCGGTCTCGTCGCCTCGCACGAGAAAGCGCCGGTACTCCGACTTGCGGGGGAGGCCGTCCTCGAAGACGACCATCGAGCCGACGACCTCGGTGCCCATGACGTGGCTGATGTCGAAGCACTCGATCCGCAGGGGCGCCTCCTCCAGCCCGAGAGCCTCCTGGATCTGCTGGAGCGCCTGGCTGCGCGTCGTGAGGTCACCGGCGCGGGTCACCTTGTGCCGCGCCAGGCTCTGGCTCGCGTTGCGGGCCACCGTCTCCATGAGGCTCCGCTTGTCACCGCGGCGCGGCACCCGCAGGTCGACGCGGCTGCCCCGGAGACGGGAGAGCCACTCGGAGAGCGCCTCGGCGTCGTCGGGCAGGACCGGGACGAGCACCTCCCGGGGCACCGCCTCACCCTCCTCCGAGCCGTAGACCTGCTGCAGGAGGTGCTCGACGATCTCCGGGGTGGACTCCGCGTCCCGCTCGGCGACCCAGCCTCGCTGGCCGCGAACCCGCCCACCCCGCACGTGGAACAGCTGCACCGCGACCTCGAGCTCGTCCTCCGCGAGGGCGAAGACGTCCGCGTCCGTGGCGTCGGGGAGGACCACGGCGGACTTCTCGAGCACTCGCTCGAGGGCGCCGATGTCGTCCCGCAGCCGCGCCGCCCGTTCGAAGTCGAGCTCGGCCGCGGCCTCCCGCATCTCTCCCGTGAGACGGGTCAGGAAGCGGCCCGTCTCCCCCGCCATGAAGTCGCAGAAGTCCTCGGCGATCTCGCGGTGCCGCTGCGCGTCGACCCGCCCGACGCACGGCGCGCTGCACTTGTCGATGTACCCCAGCAGGCAGGGGCGGCCCACCTGACCGGCGCGGGTGAACACCCCGGCCGAGCAGGTGCGGACCGGAAACACCCGCAGGGCGAGGTCGAGGGTCTCGCGGATCGCCCAGGCGTGGGCGTACGGCCCGAAGTACCGCGTGCCCTTGCGCTTCGCCCCACGCATCACCTGGGCCCGCGGGAACTCCTCACCCAGCGTGACCGCGAGGTAGGGGTAGGACTTGTCGTCCCGGTAGCGCACGTTGAACCGGGGGTCGAACTCCTTGATCCACGCATACTCCAGCTGGAGTGCCTCGACCTCCGTCGTGACGACGGTCCACTCGACGCTCGCGCCCGTACGCACCATCGTCGCCGTCCGGTGGTGGAGGGCAGCGACGTCCTGGAAGTACGAGGAGAGCCGTGCGCGCAGGTTCTTCGCCTTGCCGACGTAGATGACCCGCCCTTCCCTGTCGCGGAACCGGTAGACCCCCGGGGCGGTCGGGACCTCACCCGGCCGAGGACGGTACGTCGACGGGTCTGCCACGCACCAACCCTACGACTGCAGGCCGACACCTCCATGGTCCGGCAGGCGGGGCTCAGATTGCCGCTCGGATGCCGGCTCAGGTCACCGACAGCCCGTCGGCCCCCACCGTGACGCTCTTGGCGGGGAGGGGCTTCGTCGCCGGTCCTTTTCGCGGCTCCCCGGTGGTGATGTCGAACTGGCTCCCGTGGCAGGGGCACGTGATGACGCCGTCCGCGACATCGCCGACCGTGCACGCCTGGTGGGTGCACACCGCCGAGAACGCCTTGAAGTCGCCGGCGGTCGGCTGGGTCACCACCACCTTGAGCGCCTCGAAGACCCTGCCGCCGCCCACCGGGATCTCCGATGCGGCGATCGCTCCCGCGGCGGCCGAGGCGGCGGCTGAGGCCGCCGACGAGGCGGCGGACCCCACCGCGCTCGCGGCGGCGTCCCCGGCGCCCTCGGCGGCTCCACAGGCGGTGAGCCCGGCGGTGGCCGCCGCCGCGACGCCCGCCGCGAGCAGGCTCTCGCGCCGGGACACGCAGGTGCATGCCGTGAGGTGCTCGCCCTCCGCAGAAGACATGGCCCGAACGGGTGGGGTGCTCTCTGTCGTCATCGTGGTCCTCTCCCTCGTGGTGGGTGCGCCGATGTGTGCCGCCCGCGGGCGTCTCGGACGTCGTGGCGGCGATGGACTGCGGGGTGCTCCCCCGAAGTATCACCGAGAACCGCTCCTGCGCGACGGCATCCCTGACCGTTGACCACGACCCGGTCAGGGTCAACAGGCAGCAGGTAACAACTCGGCACCACTCTGGGGGCAATGCTGTGCGGGCGGCGAGGCAGTGGTTACAGTTCGCATGCTCGCCACACGCGGGCACGAGCACACCTGCTCACTCAGACGAACTACTCAGGAGGAAACGTGCCTCAGCGTTCCGTGGTTGCCGTTGGCGCCTCGCTGCTCGTGGCCTCGCTCGCGCTCGCCGGTTGTGGCACGCGTGGTGGCGAGGACGAGGGCGACACCGGCGGTGCCGGTTCCGAGAACAAGGTCGCCAAGATCGGCGTCATCGCGCCACTGTCCGGCGACCTCGCCGCTCTCGGCAAGGGCATCTCGAACTCGGTCGACCTGGCCCTCAAGCAGGCCAACGAGTCCCAGGCGATCCCGGGCTGGACCCTGGAGCTCGCGGCCGAGGACGACCAGGCCACCCCCGACGTCGGCAAGAACGCCGCGACGAAGCTCGCGTCCGACAAGGACGTCGTTGCTGTCGTCGGCACGCTGAACTCGAGCGTGGCGCAGAGCGTCCAGCCGGTCCTCGCGGCGGCCAACATCACCCAGGTCTCGCCGGCCAACACGAACCCTGCCCTCACCCAGGGTGCGAACTTCGCGACAGCGCCCGAGCGGACCTACCCGACGTACTTCCGCACCTGCACCACCGACTCCATCCAGGGCCCCTTCGCAGCGCGCTACCTCTTCGAGAAGGCGGGCATCAAGGAGATCGCGACGGTCCACGACAAGAAGACCTACGGTCAGGGCCTGGTCGACGCGTTCACCCAGGAGTACACCAAGCTGGGGGGCAAGATCGTCGCGGCCGAGACCATCAACCCGGATGACGACAAGTACGACGCCGTCATCAGCAAGATCAAGCCCTCGAACCCCAAGGCCGTGTACTACGGCGGCGAGTACCCTCAGGCCGGTCCGTTCTCCCAGCAGATGAAGGCCGCGGGCCTCAACGTCCCGCTGATGGGTGGTGACGGCATCTACTCGGGTGAGTTCATCAAGCTCGCCGGCGCCACCTCCAACGGTGACCTCGCCACGGCGATCGGCGCCCCGACCGAGGAGCTCGCCTCGGCGAAGGCCTTCGTCGAGGCCTACGAAGCGGGCGGCTACGCCGACCCCTACGAGGCCTACGGTGCATACTCCTACGACGCCGCGAACGCCATCATCAACGCGCTCAAGGTCTCGCTCGCCGACGCGGACAGCGCCGAAGCGGCCCGCCAGGCGACGGTCGAGGCGATGAGCAAGGTCTCGTTCGACGGCGTCACCGGCAAGGTGGCCTTCGACGAGTACGGCGACACCACCTCCCGGGTCCTCACCGTCTACGGCGTCGAGGGTGACGCGTGGAAGCCGGTTTCGACCGAGGAGTTCAAGTAAGCCCAGGGTCGTGACGTCACAGCTGTGACGACGCCCTGACAGCGGGGGTGGTCCACCGGACCACCCCCGCTTCGCCTGTTCCGGCACCGGTCCGACGCACCCCGATGGTTCCGGGACCGCCCGCCCCTGCTGGATGCAAGACAGCGCCGCACGCACCCGCTACGCTCCCCCCAGCCCGTTCCCCGTCTACACAGGAGGTCGGAGTGGACGCCTTCGCCCAGCAGCTCGTCAACGGGCTGACCCTGGGATCGCTCTACGCCCTGATCGCGGTCGGCTACACGGTCGTCTACGGCATCATCCAGCTGATCAACTTCGCCCACGGCGAGATCTTCATGATCGGTGCCTTCGGCGCTCTCTCCACCTGGCTGATCTTCTTCGACGGCAACCTGGCCCTGTGGGTCCTTCCGTTCATGATCCTCGGCGCGATCCTCGCCTCCGTCACCACCGCGGTCCTCATGGAGCGCATCGCCTACCGGCCGCTGCGGCACGCGCCACGGCTTGCCCCGCTGATCTCCGCCATCGGCATCTCCATCTTCCTCCAGGAGGCCGTCAGGCTCTTCTACGGCAGCGTCCCCTTCGCCGACTTCCCCGACGCCAAGCAGCGGGTTCCGTTCCCGCAGATCGAGGTCGTCACCGGGCCGGCCTTCCAGCTCGGGAACGTCACGATCCAGCGCTCGGCGCTCTTCACCATCGGGGCGCTGATCATGTGCGCCGCCGGGCTCTGGTACTTCGTCAACCTCACGAAGACCGGCCGCGCCATGCAGGCCGTCTCGCAGGACCCCGACACCGCGCGCCTCATGGGCATCAACGTCAACCGCATCATCGTGGTCGCCTTCGCCGTCGGCGCCACCCTCGCGGCCATCGCCGGTATAGCGCAGGGCCTGCAGGTCACGAACATCAACTTCCGGATGGGCTTCCTCGCCGGTCTGAAGGCGTTCACCGCCGCGGTGCTCGGCGGCATCGGCAACGTCTGGGGTGCCGTCGTCGGTGGCCTCACCCTCGGCATCGTCGAGGCGATGGCCGTGCAGTTCATTCCGGGCACCTTCGGTGGCAGCCCCTGGAAGGACGTCTGGGCGTTCGCCCTCCTCATCATCGTCCTGGTCTTCCGACCCCAAGGCATCCTCGGCGCGAGGGTGGTGGACCGGGCATGAGCAGGCGCATCCTTCCGGACAGCGTCCGGGCGACGCACGGGCCGAAGGCTCCTTGGCTGGCCCTCGCGGGCGGCATCCTCTTCCTCCTCAGCGGCCTGCTGTCGTGGTCCTACGACGACCGCATCCTCGGGGACCTGTCGATCCGGTTCTACCCGGCCGGCATCCAGCTGTACGCGATGCTGTTCGGCGTCATCGGAGTCATCCTCGCCGTCCTGCTCCTGCGGCGGCCCCCGTGGCTGAGCCCGGCGCGCGGCCTGCGCATCCTGGGCACCACCGGCATCGTGTTCGTCGTCTGGATCATCGCATCGGTCGCCTACCAGTCCGGTGGGCTCATCAACGCCAACGAGGGCGGCTGGGTCGCGCTGGTCGGCGCGGTGCTCCTCACCCTCGCGGGACACCTGTCGCCCGAGGTCGACATCGACGTCCGGCGCTGGCCACGGCTGTCCAGCACGCTCGAGATCGTCATCATCGTCGTGCTCATGGCGATCCTCCTGTTCACCGTGGCCTACACGCTCGACATCCAGGACGGCGTGATCTTCGCGTCCTTCCTCATCGCCCTCATCGGGCTCGCCGGCGGCCTCCTCGGCACGGGCTTCGGCGGCTATCTCGGCTTCATCGGCGCGAACAACCGACGTCCACTGCTGCTTGCCGCCTTCCTCGTCGCGTTCCTCTTCCCGTTCACCCAGGACGGCTCCGACGCCAACATGTCGATCGCGACCCAGGTGCTGATCTTCGCGACGACGGCTCTCGGCCTCAACATCGTCGTCGGCCTCGCGGGGCTGCTCGACCTCGGCTACATCGCCTTCCTCGGAACCGGCGCCTACGTCGCGGCCATGCTGTCGAGCTCGGGGTTCGCGACGATCGGCTGGAAGCCGCCCTTCGTCGTCGTCATGCTCATCGGTGCGGCGACCGCGGCGACCTTCGGCCTCATCATCGGCTCCCCGACCCTGCGCGTCTCCGGCGACTACCTCGCGATCGTGACCCTGGGCTTCGGTGAGATCTTCCGGCTCGCCATGTTCAACCTCGACGGCAACAACGGTCCCGACCTCACGAACGGGCCCAACGGCATCCCGGCCATCCCCGACCTCGAGCTCCTCGGGTTCGACTTCGGCGAGGTGCACACGGTCGCCGGCATCCCGCTCGGTCGGTTCAGCAACTACTACTTCGTCCTCCTGCTCCTCCTCATGTTCGTCATGCTCGTCTTCACCCGGCTCAACAACAGTCGAATCGGCCGCGGCTGGGTCGCGATCCGCGAGGATGAGCGGGCCGCCGAGGCCATGGGCGTCAACACGTTCGGCCTCAAGCTGCTCGCCTTCTCAGTGGGCGCCTTCCTTGCCGGCCTCGCGGGCACCATCAAGGCGCACCAGGACACCTCGGTCAGCCCCGACCAGTACGTCTTCCTCGAGTCGGCGTTCCTCCTCTCGGCGGTGGTCCTCGGTGGCATGGGCACCGTCGTCGGGGTGCTCGTCGGCGCGACGATCCTCAAGCTGCTCCCCGAGAAGCTGCGCGAGGTGAACGACTACCGGCTGCTCGTCTTCGGTCTCCTCCTTGTCGTCATGATGAGGTTCCGGCCGGAGGGCCTGGTGCCGAGCAAGCGGCGCCAGCTGGAGTTCCACGAGGAGGACCAGGAGCTCAGCGAGCTCCTCCAGGCAGAGCACCTCCAGGCAGAGCACCTCGACCCAGAACAGCTCGAGCCAGAACACCTCCAGGGGGCAAAATGACCGTCACCGACACCGCGACGACCGGCCACGAGGCGGGGCGCGTCACCGTGCTGGAGGCCAGCAGCGTCACGATGCGCTTCGGCGGGCTCACTGCTGTCGACGACGTCAGCATGCGGGTCCACGAGGGCGAGATCGTCGGCCTCATCGGGCCCAATGGTGCCGGCAAGACGACGTTCTTCAACTGCCTCACGGGCATGTACGTCCCCACGGAAGGCACCGTGACCCTCAAGGGCGCCATCCTGCCGCCGAAGCCGCTGAAGGTCGTGCGGGCTGGCATGGCCCGCACGTTCCAGAACATCCGGCTCTTCGGAAACATGACCGCGCTCGAGAACGTCATGGTGGGGCGCTACTGTCGCACGTCGTCGATGGCACTCACCTCGATCCTGCGGGGCCCCAAATTCAAGCGCGAGGAGGCGGCGACCCGGGAGCGGGCGCAGGAGCTCCTCGACTACGTCGGCCTGGGCAGGTCCACGGAGCTGCTCGCTCGCAACATGCCGTACGGCGACCAGCGGCGGCTCGAGATCGCGCGGGCCCTGGCGACGGACCCGCAGATCCTTCTGCTCGACGAGCCAACGGCCGGCATGAACCCGAGGGAGACCGAGGAGACCATGGGCCTGATCTTCAAGATCAGGGAGGGCGGTCTCGCCGTCGTCGTCATCGAGCACGACATGCGCTTCATCTTCAACCTCTGCGACCGGGTCCTGTGTCTGGTGCGTGGCTCACTTCTGGTGGAGGGGACTCCCGACCAGGTGCAGTCCGACCACCGGGTCATCGAGGCCTACATCGGTGGGGACGACGAGGAGGAGAGCGTGTGAGCGCCATGTTGGAGGTGAAGGACCTCGAGGTCGCCTACGGCAAGATCAAGGCCGTCAAGGGGATCAGCTTCGACGTCAACGAGGGCGAGGTCGTCAGCCTCATCGGCACCAACGGCGCCGGCAAGACGACGACCCTACGGACGATCTCGGGACTCCTGCGTCCGACCTCCGGTTCGATCCGGTTCAAGGGCAAGGACATCACGACGGTCGAGGCCCACGACATCGTCCAGCTCGGACTCGCGCACTCCCCCGAGGGGCGGCGGATCTTTCCCCGCCTCACGGTCGAGGAGAACCTCTACCTCGGTGCGTTCGCCAGAAAGGACAAGGGGATCGACGCGGACCTCGAGGCGGCGTACGAGCTCTTCCCCATCCTTCGTGAGCGGCGTGCGCAGCCAGCCGGCACGTTCTCTGGCGGCGAGCAGCAGATGCTTGCCATGGGGCGGGCGATGATGAGCCGCCCCCAGCTGCTCATGCTCGACGAGCCTTCGATGGGCCTGTCGCCGATCATGATGAAGCGGATCATGACGACGGTCACGACGCTTCAGCAACAGGGAACGACGATCCTCCTCGTCGAGCAGAACGCCCAGGCAGCGCTCAAGCGGGCGACGAAGGGCTACGTGCTCGAGGTGGGCTCGATCGTCCTGTCCGGCACCGGGGCGGAGCTGCTCTCCAGCGACGACGTGCGCAAGGCCTACCTCGGCGAGGACTGACCGGAGGGGGGAACAGAAGGGCGCCGGCGCCGTCGGAGGACGGTTGGACGAGGTGCGTACGCCCGCTCCTCTCGGCGCCGACGCCCGTCGGTCAGCTCGCCTCGGCGTCCTTGCGGTCGGCACCCGAGCGCCCGGTGACCGGCTTTCGCTCCCTCACCGCCCGGGCTGCCGTCCCGCTGGTGGCCGTCTTCCCTCGGGTGGCGGCCTTCGGCGCCTGCCCCGAGCCGGTGCTAGGGGTGGCGCTCTTTCGGGCGGCACCCGTTCGGGCGGTGCGCGTCGTGGTGCGGGCCGTGCGCGCGAGCACGGGCGCGAGGAAGCGCCCGGTGTGTGACTCCTCCAAGGCGGCAACGTCCTCGGGAGTGCCCTCCGCGACGACCTTCCCCCCACCGCTCCCGCCCTCGGGTCCGAGGTCGACGATCCAGTCGGCGTTCTTGATGACGTCGAGGTTGTGCTCGATGACGAGCACCGTGTTGCCCTTGTCGACGAGGCCCTGGAGCACGCCGAGCAGCTTGCGGATGTCGTCGAAGTGCAGACCGGTCGTGGGCTCGTCGAGGACGTAGATCGTCCGCCCGGTCGATCGCTTCTGGAGCTCGGAGGCGAGCTTGACGCGCTGCGCCTCACCACCGGAGAGCGTCGGCGCAGGCTGGCCGAGCCGGACGTACCCGAGGCCGACCTCGTTGAGCGTCTGCATGTGCCGGGAGATCGCCGGGACGGCGGAGAAGAAGTCGGCCGCCTGCTCGATCGGCATGTCGAGGACGTCGGCGATCGTCTTCCCCTTGAAGTGCACCTCGAGCGTCTCGCGGTTGTAGCGCGCCCCGTGGCACACCTCGCACGGCACGTAGACGTCGGGGAGGAAGTTCATCTCGATCTTGATCGTGCCGTCACCCGAGCAGGCGTCGCAGCGGCCGCCCTTGACGTTGAACGAGAACCGTCCGGGCTGGTATCCGCGGATCTTGGCCTCGGTGGTCGTCGCGAAGAGCTTGCGGATGTGGTCGAACACCCCCGTGTAGGTCGCGGGGTTGGACCGCGGGGTGCGTCCGATGGGGCTCTGGTCGACGTGGACCACCTTGTCGAGGTGCTCGAGGCCGGTGACGGTCTTGTGCCGGCCTGGGACGTGACGCGCGCCGTTGAGCTTGTTCGCGAGGACGTTGTAGAGGATGTCGTTGACGAGCGTCGACTTGCCCGACCCGGAGACCCCCGTGATGGCGACGAGGTTCCCGAGGGGGAAGGACACCGAGACCTTGTCCAGGTTGTGCTCGGTGGCGTCGACGACCGACACCTGCCGGCCCTTCTGCTGCGGACGACGCAGCGCCGGCGTCGGGATCTCCCGGCGACCCGAGAGGTACATGCCTGTGAGCGAGTCGGGGTGGGTCAGGAGGTCGCGGACGGTCCCCGAGTGGACCACCTGGCCGCCGTGCTCGCCGGCGCCCGGCCCGATGTCGACGACCCAGTCGGCCGTCGTGATGGTGTCCTCGTCGTGCTCGACGACGATGAGGGTGTTGCCGAGGTCGCGCAGGCGGGTCAGGGTCTCGATGAGCCGGTGGTTGTCGCGCTGGTGTAGCCCGATACTCGGCTCGTCGAGCACGTAGAGGACGCCGACGAGGCCCGAGCCGATCTGGGTGGCCAGCCTGATCCGCTGGGCCTCGCCGCCGGAGAGGGTGCCCGCCGGGCGGTCGAGGCTGAGGTAGTCCAGTCCCACGTCGAGGAGGAACCCCAGGCGGGCGTTGATCTCCTTGATGACGCGTTCGGCGATCTGCCGCTCACGGACAGTGAAGTCGACGTCCTCGAAGAAGCGCGCGGCATCCGCGATGGCCAGACCGGCCACCTGGGAGATGTTGCGGTCGCCGACGAGCACGGCCAGCGACTCCGGCTTGAGGCGAGCGCCCTTGCAGACGGGGCACGGCACCTCCCGCATGTATCCCTCATAGCGCTCCCGGCTCCAGTCCGAGTCGGTCTCCGCGTGACGGCGCCTCACGAACGGGACGGCCCCCTCGAAGCCGGTGGAGTAGGACCTCTCCCGGCCGAACCGGTTGCGGTAGCGCACGTGGACCTTGTGGTTCTTCCCGTGGAGGATGGCCTCCTGTGCTCGCTGGGGCAGCTGGCGCCAGGGGACGTCCATGGAGAAGGCGAGGTCCTCGGCCAAGGCGGCCATGACCCGTTGGAAGTAGTCGGCGGCTCCGGAGCCGCCGCCCCAGGGGGCGATGGCGCCCTCGGCCAGGCTCAGGTCCTCGTCCGGGACGATGAGCTCGGCGTCCACCTCGAGCTCGGTGCCGATGCCCGTGCACTCGGGGCAGGCTCCGAAGGGGCTGTTGAACGAGAAGGACCGAGGTTCGACGTCGTCCATCTGGAGCGGGTGGTCGTTCGGGCAGGCCATCCTCTCGGAGAAGCGGCGCTCCCGCCCCGGGTCGCCCTCGTCGAGGTCGACGAAC
The DNA here is from genome assembly GCA_029266735.1 of Ornithinibacter sp. Classification (GTDB taxonomy): domain Bacteria; phylum Actinomycetota; class Actinomycetes; order Actinomycetales; family Dermatophilaceae; genus Fodinibacter. Next base: position 14,116 of record JAQSWG010000010.1, on the reverse strand, counting down.
TCGACGACGAGGAGCCCGCCCGCGAGGCCCAGGGCCGTCTCGACGGAGTCGGTGAGCCGGCGCTTGGCGGACGCGTCGTCGGGTCCCTTGGCCACGAGCCGGTCGACGACGACGTCGATCGTGTGCTTGACCTGCTTCTCGAGGGTGGGCGGGTCGGTGAGGGCGACGACCTCGCCGTCGACGCGAGCCCGGGCGAAGCCCTTCGACTGGAGCTCGGAGAAGAGGTCGACGTACTCCCCCTTGCGGGCGCGGACCACCGGGGCGAGGACCTGGAACCGCGTGCGCTCGGGGAGCTCGAGGAGCCTGTCGACGATCTGCTGGGGGCTCTGCCGGGTGATCGGCTCTCCACACACCGGGCAGTGCGGGCGGCCGGCACGGGCGAACAGGAGGCGGAGGTAGTCGTAGACCTCGGTGATCGTGCCGACCGTCGAGCGGGGGTTGCGGTTGGTGGACTTCTGGTCGATGGAGACGGCCGGTGAGAGTCCCTCGATGAAGTCGACGTCCGGCTTGTCCATCTGCCCGAGGAACTGGCGGGCGTAGGCGGACAGTGACTCGACGTAGCGCCGCTGACCCTCGGCGAAGATCGTGTCGAACGCGAGGCTGGACTTTCCCGAGCCGGACAGCCCGGTGAAGACGACGAGGGCGTCGCGGGGCATCTCGATGCTGATGTCCTTGAGGTTGTGCTCCCGGGCGCCACGGACGACGAGGTGGTCATGAGTCACGCACGCCATGCTAGGTCGCGGCACCGACAACACCCTCATCGTTGGGCAGGTCATCCCGCGGCCTGCACGACGTGCTCCTCAGGATGCCCGAGGGCGGGGGTAGCGTCGGTTCATGGACCCGACCTCGCCAGACGTCCTGAAGGCCGTCGACCGCCACACGCGGCTGCTGCTCCACACGGCGCGCGGCCTCGACGACCCCCGCTCGCCCTCACTGTGTGAAGGGTGGACTCGGGGCCACGTCCTCACCCACGTCGCCCGCAACGCCGACGGCCTCGCCGCCCTCATCCGCTCCGCGGTCGAGGGGACCGGCGAGACGATGTACGCGAGTGAGGAGGCGCGCGACGCCGACATCGAGGCCGGGGCCGGCCGGTCCTCCGCGGAGCTTGTCGAGGACGTCGACCAGAGCGCGGCCGTGCTGGCCGAGCACCTTCCACGTCTCCGCCCGGACCACGCCGAGCTGCGCCTCGAGCGAACGCCAGGGGTCTTCCTCGTCAGGGCCGGTCGGATTCCGTTCGTGAGGCTGCGGGAGGTGGCCTACCACCACGTCGACCTCGACGCGGCGTTCACCTTCGACGACATCGAGCCCGAGCTCCAGGGCCGGTTCCTCGACGAGGAGGTGCGACGGCTGCGGTCCTCCGAGGTGGTGCCCGACCTCACGCTCCGGGCGACCGACGGCGGGGAGTGGACGGTCGGCGTCGGGACGGCATCCGTCACGGGGACCCGGGCGTCCCTGCTCGGCTGGCTGGCGCGCGGACTTCACGACGGGGTGTCGGGTGACCCGCTCCCCCTGCTACCGCCGGGGAGATGACGCCGTGACGTACACCGGCCACGTCGTCCCGGGCGGCCCCGCGGACGTCCGGACGCTGCGTCGGGCGACCATCCGCAAGATGGCCGTGTCGGCGATGAACAACAACGTCTACCTGGTGACGTGCACGGAGACCGGCGAGCAGCTGCTCATCGACGCCGCCGACGACGCCCCGAGGTGCCTGGCGCTCGTGCAGGAGGGCACGGGGCGGCTCGACCACCTCGTGACGACCCACCGGCACTCAGACCACGTGCGGGCGCTGGAGGACGTCGCCCGGGCGACGGGCGCCACGACGTACGCCGGAGCGGAGGACGCCGACGCCCTTCCGGTGGCGCCGGACGTCCGGCTGCGACACGGCGACGTGGTCACCGTGGGCGTCCTCGAGCTCGATGTCATCCACCTCCGCGGGCACACGCCCGGGTCGGTTGCCCTCTCGTGGGCGGACCCGGACGACGGGACGCACCTGTTCACCGGCGACTCGCTCTTCCCCGGGGGTCATGGCCGGACAACAACTCCAGAGGACCATCACTCCCTCATGGGCGACCTAGAAGAGCGAGTGTTCGCCAAGCACGAAGATGACACCTGGTTCTACCCGGGACACGGCGACGACTCGACCCTGGGGGTGGAGCGCCCGAGCCTGGCAGAATGGCGCGCACGCGGCTGGTGATTCGGAAGTCCCTGTTGTTCAAGAAAGTCCAAGATCGCCGCGTGCCGCTTCATGGAACGCCGCTCGATGTGCATTGGCCGTACTTACTAGGTCGCTCCATCGTTCCTCTGTCAAAATCTCCTCCGTCACTGCTTCACGCATTTTGTAGATCGCCCGCACCCACAAGCGTGCAGCTTCGGCCACTTCCTCCCTGCCCACCAGCCGAACCTTTTCGAACGCGACTTCCCGGTCGTGATACGCGGCTGCGAGCAAAGGTTTCGCGTCGTCGAGCGACAAGGGCTCGGTCTGTTGGTCAACGCCTCGAGCAGCCGCCGCTCGAAATAGGACGGACATCGTCCGCTTCGTCGAGGAGGAGAACTCAGCGTAGGCATCGAGCCGTCGGTCCTGGGCACGCGTGATCTGCTCACGCCGGAACCGAGCCCGTTCGTTCAGCGCACCCGCTCCCCAGGACAACGCCGCCCCAAGCACGACACCCAGCAGACCTAGAACTTGCGCGGTAGCCGACACGAGACGAGCCTTCCACACGTTTTAACGACCACGCTCAAGAACGATCCCTCGCTCTTCCCCGGTGCGTGGGCAACACGAAGAACCCCGGCCAGAGCTTCGACTCCCTCTACCGGGACGTCGTCGAGCGCGTCTTCGCGACCCACGACGACGACACCTGGTTCTACCCCGGTCACGGCGACGACTCGACGATCGGAGCCGAGCGTCCACACCTCGACGAGTGGCGCCGGCGCGGCTGGTGAGGCCGGTGCCCTTGGCGGACCGGGCGCGCGTCACCACTGATGGCGCAGAAGTCGGGCGGTGACGCAGAAGCTTCTGCGTCCTGACCCGTCTTCTGCGTCACCACCTCGATGGCGCAGAGGTCCGGGAGACGCCGACGGTGCCACTCGCGGGCATCAGCCCGGGCGCCCGGTGATGCCAAGGGCGCAGACATGCAGCCCGTTCGGCACCACCACCACACAACCGAACCCGCTCGCGCACCGCCGAGCGTCGGGGGCGATGGTTGGGCGGATGGCTAGCCTGACCCGGTGACGAGCGCGGCGGATCGGGTTCCAGCACCGGTGCTCGTGCTCGCGGGGATCGTCTCGGTGCAGTTCGGGGGTGCCCTCGCCCAGACGCTCATCCCGGTGATCGGCGCGGGGGGCTCCGTGGTCATGCGGCTCCTCTTCGCCACGGTGCTGCTCCTGGCGTTCGTCCGGCCGCGATGGCGAGGGCACTCGCGGGGAGCCTGGGCGACGGTCACGGCGTTCGGCGTGGCCCTCGGACTGATGAACTTCACGTTCTACAGCTCGTTGGCCTACCTCCCGATCGGGGTCGCCGTGACGATCGAGTTCATCGGGCCGCTCGCGCTGGCGGCGGCGCTGTCGCGGCGGTTGGTGGACGCGGTGGCGGTGCTCGCGGCGGCAGCCGGGGTGGTCCTCATCTCGGAGGCCCTCAGCACGCCTCTGGCGGACCTCGAGCTGACCGGCATCGCGCTGGCGCTGGCCGCCGGCGGCTTCTGGGCCGGGTACATCGTCCTCTCGGGGCGGACCGGTGCGGAGTTCCCGCGGCTCGAAGGGCTGGCGATCGCCATGGTGGTCGCCACCGCGGTCACGCTGCCGCTCGGCGTCGGGAGCATCCCCGAGTGGACGGGCGAGACCCTGGTGAAGGGCCTCGGGATCGCGGTGCTGTCCTCGGTGCTGCCCTACTCGCTCGAGCTCCTCGCACTTCGACGGCTCTCCGCGAAGGTGTTCGGCATCCTGCTCAGTCTGGAGCCGGCGTTCGCGGCCCTGGCCGGGCTCATCGTCCTCGGTCAGGTCCTGTCGCCCACCCAGCTCGCCGGCATGGCCCTCGTCGTGGCGGCATCCGCGCTCGTTCTCGGGCTGGGTTCTCGCAAGGACCCGGCCGAGTCGGCCGCCACGTGACGCGCACGGATGCCGCTCGCGGCCGGCTCAGACGTCGAGCGTCTTCCGCGCGTCGCTGCGGGTCTTCAGGAGGCTGGCCACGGTCGTGGTGCCGAGGATGACGACGATGGCGCTGAGCGACATCCAGATCGGGATCTCGGGCACCGGCACGTTCTCGCCGCCGTTGATGAAGGGCAGCTCGTTCTCGTGCAGGGCGTGGAGAAGCAGCTTGACACCGATGAAGGCAAGCAGCACGGCGAGGCCGATGCTGAGGTAGACCAGCCTCCGGAGCAGCCCGCCGAGGAGGAAGTACAGCTGCCGGAGTCCCATGAGGGCGAAGAGGTTGGCCACGAGCACGATGTACGGCTCCCGGGTGAGGCCGTAGATCGCGGGGATGGAGTCGAGGGCGAACAGCAGGTCGGTGGTGCCGAGAGCGACGATGACGAAGAGCAGCGGAGTGGCCAGGCGCTTGCCGTTCTCCACGAGGAAGAGCTTGGTGCCGTGGTACGCCTGGGTCGCGGGGAAGCGCGACTCCACCCACCTCATGAAGCGGTTCTCCTCGTACTCGTCGTCGTCGGTCGTGCCCTCGCGGACCAGCTTGACCGCCGTGTAGATGAGGAAGGCGCCGAAGATGTAGAAGACCCAGCTGAAGTTCTCGATGGCGGCCGCGCCGAGCCAGATGAAGATGCCGCGGAGCACGATCGCGATGATGATGCCGATCATCAGGGCGAACTGCTGGAGCTTCTCGGGCACCGCGAACTTCGCCATGATGAGCAGGAAGATGAAGAGGTTGTCGACGGACAGGGAGTACTCGGTCAGCCAGCCGGCGTAGAACTCCCCGGCGAGCTGCGCTCCGGCGTAGTACCACATGCCCAGGCCGAAGAGGATCGCCGCGCCGACGTAGATGCTGAGCGCGATGCCCGTTTCCCTGTTGGAGGGGCGGTGCGGGTTGCGGGCGATCCAGATGACGTCGAAGGTGAGGACGGCGACGGCGGCCCCGATGGTGACCCACCACACCCAGGGGTCGAGGTCGAGGGCCGGCGTGGCGGTCGGGAGGATCGCGAGGGTCACCCGGGCAAGACTACCGAGGGGAAACGGCCTGCCGAACGCACGCTCGCCCCCTGGGCCTCGCATGCCATCGTGCCCGTGGAGCCGCACCTCTCCCGATGTTGGACCGGGGCCTGCGCCGGGCGGCGGTACACGTGCGTCAGGTGGTCGGACGACGTGAGCGTGGCAGCTTCGCGACCACGAGGTCGTACGAGGTGTCGACCGCCTCACGGATCACGTCGTCCGGGATTCCCCCGCCGAGGGCGAGGGTGTTCCAGCCGCTCCGGCCGATGTAGGCCATGACGGACGCGTCGTCGGGGTACTCCTGGAGCCACTCGTCGGCCTCGGCTCGCGAGGAACCGCACTTGACCCCGACGGTCCCTTCGCCGAGGAACGCGAAGATCTTGTCCCCGACCCTGGCGACGCGGTCCCCCTCCCACGGCTCGTCCGGCCACGCACCCGGCTTGGCCAGCGCGTGGGCCGCGATGGTATCGCCGAGCCGTGACCGTCGTGTCATGCCGTCGGCCCCACGATCACCGCGTGGCCGCGCTCATCTGGCGCAGCTCCTTCTTGAGGTCCCCGATCTCGTCCCGAAGGCGGGCAGCGAGCTCGAAGTGGAGGTCACCCGCGGCCTGGTGCATCTGCGCCGTGAGCTCCTGGATGAGGCCGGCGAGGTCGCTCGCCGCCACCGGCTCCGCACGGCGCGCTCCGAGGGCGATGTCGGCCACTGCGGCTCCGCGACCACCGCGACCGCCGTCGCTCTTGCCGCGGGACTGGGACCGCCCCGAACCGAGCAGCTCCCATGTGTCGAGGTCCTCGCGCTGGAGCATGTCGGTGATGTCGGCGATCCTCTTCCGCAGTGGCTGTGGGTCCACTCCGTGCGCGAGGTTGTAGGCGATCTGCTTCTCCCGCCGGCGCTGGGTCTCCTCGACCGCCCCGGCCATCGACGGGGTGACCTTGTCGGCATACATGTGCACCTGGCCGGACACGTTGCGCGCCGCGCGCCCGATCGTCTGGATGAGGCTGCGGCTGGACCGGAGGAAGCCCTCCTTGTCGGCGTCGAGGATCGCGACGAGGGAGACCTCGGGGAGGTCGAGGCCCTCCCGGAGCAGGTTGATGCCGACGAGGACGTCGAACTCGCCGAGGCGGAGCTCACGCAGGAGCTCCACACGCCGCAGGGTGTCGATGTCCGAGTGGAGGTAGCGGACCCGAACCCCCTTGTCGAGGAGGTAGTCGGTGAGGTCCTCCGCCATCTTCTTCGTCAAGGTCGTCACGAGGACCCGCTCGTTGCGGTCCGCTCGACTCCGGATCTCGTGGAGCAGGTCGTCGATCTGCCCCTTCGTCGGCTTGAGGATGATCTCGGGGTCGACGAGCCCGGTCGGGCGGATGATCTGCTCGACCACGCCATCGGCCTTGGCCATCTCGTACGGCCCGGGCGTCGCCGAGAGGTAGACGGTCTGGCCGATCCGGTCGAGGAACTCCTCCCACTTCAGTGGGCGGTTGTCCATGGCCGACGGGAGCCGGAAGCCGTGGTCGACGAGGGTGCGCTTGCGCGACATGTCGCCCTCGTACATCGCCCCGATCTGCGGCACCGTGACGTGCGACTCGTCGATGACGAGGAGGAAGTCCTCGGGGAAGTAGTCGATGAGGCAGTTGGGCGCCGATCCCCTCGATCGCCCGTCGATGTGCATGGAGTAGTTCTCGATGCCGGAGCACGACCCCACCTGCCGCATCATCTCGATGTCGTAGGTCGTCCGCATCCGCAGCCGCTGCGCCTCGAGGAGCTTGCCCTGCCTCTCGAACAGGGAGAGCTGCTCCTCGAGCTCCTGCTCGATGCCGGCGATGGCACGCTCCATCCGAGCCGGCCCCGCGACGTAGTGCGACGCGGGGAAGACATACATCTCCTGCTCGTCCCGCACCACCTCACCGGTCACTGGGTGCAGGGTGTAGAGCGCCTCGACCTCGTCACCGAAGAACTCGATGCGGACGGCCAGCTCCTCGTACATCGGTATGATCTCGACTGTGTCCCCACGCACCCGGAAGGTGCCGCGGGTGAACGCCAGGTCGTTGCGCGTGTACTGCATCTGGACGAACTTGCGGAGCAGGTCGTCGCGGCCCACCTCGTCGCCCACCCGCAGGGCGACCATCCGGTCGACGTACTCCTGGGGGGTACCCAGGCCGTAGATGCAGGAGACCGAGGCCACGACCACGACGTCCCGGCGGGTGAGCAGGCTGCTCGTCGCGAGGAGTCCTTCTCGATGTAGGTGTCGGTCTGCGGGACGTAGGCCTCGGGCTGGTAGTAGTCGTAGTAGCTGACGAAGTACTCGACGGCGTTGTGCGGCAGCAGCTCGCGGAACTCGTTGGCCAGCTGGGCTGCGAGGGTCTTGTTGGGCGCCATGACGAGGGTGGGTCGCTGGACCTGCTCGACCAGCCACGCCGTCGTGGCCGACTTGCCGGTGCCCGTGGCACCGAGCAGCACCACGTCCTCCTCGCCGGCCTTGACCCGACGGGCCAGCTCCTGGATCGCCTGGGGCTGGTCACCCGCAGGCTGGAAGTCGGAGACGACCTCGAACGGGGCGACGCGACGCTGGAGGTCGGTGGTCGGGCGCATGGTCCTACGGTATGCCGCCCCACCGACAGCCGGTCCGGCCCCCCGAGGTGAGCCTGCAGGTCCGGCGCCCGCACCGGTCCTGGCACCGGGCGGACGGCGTCCTCGGGCTGGTCAGACTCCCCGTGGAGTGGCAGCATCGCCGCATGTCGACGCCCTCCACCACATCCCGCCGTGCGCCATCCGCCCCGGCACCGGACGGCAGCACCGGTCTCGACCCGGCCGACTGGGACGCCCTCCGATCACTCGCGCACCGGATGGTCGACGACTCGTTCGAGCACCTGGCCACCCGGCGCGAGGAACCGGTATGGCAGCCGATGCCCGAGGCGGTCCGCACCTTCTTCGAGCGGCCGCTGCCGCGCGAGCCCGAAGGTGCCGAGACGGCATACCAGGACTTCCTCGAGCAGGTGGTGCCGTACTCCATGGGCAACGACCACCCGCGGTTCTGGGGGTGGTACATGGGGGCCGGCAACCCCGTGGGCAACCTCGCCGACCTCCTCGCGAGCGTCCTCAACCCCAACCTCGGTGGGGGCGACCACTCCCCCGTCCTCGTCGAGCAGCAGGTCATCGCCTGGTGCGCCGAGGCGGCCGGATACCCCACCACCGCGAGCGGACTGCTCGTCACCGGCGCCTCCGAGGCGAACCTCGTCGGCCTCGCCGTGGCCCGCACGGCTCGACTCGGCCCCGACGTCCGGAGCGACGGGCTGCCGTCAGGACGTCGGTTCGCCGTGTACGCCTCGACCGAGGTCCACACCTGCCACCGCAAGTCGCTCGAGCTCCTGGGTTTCGGGAGCTCGGCCCTGCGTGCTGTGCCGGTGCGCGCGGACTGGACCATGGACGTGGACGCCCTCGCGGCGGCCGTGGCGGCCGACCGGGCGGCCGGCGTGGAGCCCTTGGCCGTCATCGCCTCGGCAGGCACCATCAGCACCGGCTCGCTCGACGACCTCGAGGCCATCGCCGACCTCGCGGAGCGCGAGGGACTGTGGTTCCACGTCGACGGAGCGATCGGCGGGTTCCTGGCTCTCAGCGAGCACGCTGCGGCGGTACGCGGCATCGAACGGGCCGACTCGCTGGCCCTCGACCTCCACAAGTGGATGCAGGCGCCCTTCGACGTGGGGCTGGCGCTGGTGCGGGACGAGGCCGCCCACCGCGCGACGTTCTCCGTGGTGCCGCACTTCCTGGCGCACTCGGCACGCGGGCTGTCCGGCGGTGACGTCTGGTTCAACGAGTACGGGATCGCGCTCTCCCGAGGGTTCCGGGCGCTGCGCGTGTGGATGGCGCTCAAGGCCTACGGCGCGAACGCCTTCGGGCAGCTCATCGACCGGAACGTCGCCCAGGCACAGGGGTTGGCGGCACGCATCGATGCTCACCCGGACGTCGAACGGCTGGCGCCCGTCGGCTGCGACATCGTGTGCCTCCGCTACGCGCCGGCCGCCGTGCCTGCGGAGCGGCTCGACGAGGTCAACCACGAGCTGGTGCTGCGGGTGCACGAGAGCGGTGTGGCCATCGTGTCCGAGGCGGTCCTCGACGGCCACCTCGCGATACGGGTCGCGATCTCGAACCACCGGACGCGGGACGAGGACCTCGACCTGTTCCTCACGACCCTGACCCGGCTCGGCGAACAGGTCGTCGCCGACCTCGTCAGCGCGTCCTGAGCCGGTCCCCCGAGCCGTCGACCGAGGGGCGCCACGCGGTTCGCTGGGCCCAGGCCCGGGCTCGGACGTCGGCGTCCTCGAACCACGGCTCCTTGGCCTCGGCGTAGTCGGTCACCGACGCCACGGTCGCCGCGAGCTCGGTCTTCATCGTGGCGTAGCCGACGCGCTCCGCCGGGTCGGAGCGCAACCAGTCCCGGAACATCAGCGCCCACGCCCACCCGGGCGACCCGACCTCGCGGACGTGCACGTGCGCCACGCGCCCCGGGTCGCACGAGGCATGGAACCGCTTGGGCCACCGCGTGCCGTCCTTCCCGTTGTCGTCCCACACTCCGTCGGGGCGCACGAAGCCGGCAGCGGCCATCGCGGTGACGAACGACGGGTCGTCCGCCTGCGCCAGCGACGGGACTCCCACCTGGAGGTCGACGACGTCCTTCGCGACCAGCCCGGGGACCGCGGTCGACCCGATGTGGTCCAGGGTCACCGCTGTTGGGTGGACGGCGCGGCGGATCCGGGCCAGCAGCCGGTCGGCCTGTGCCGGCCAGGTGGGGTCGGGCGGTGACAACGTGGGGTGCGAGAGCCGGGACCGGATGCCGTGCCGCACGTTCGCCTCGAACGGCTCCAGCCGCTCGTGCCAGAGCCGGAGCACCGAGACCCTCAGCGCCTCCGTCGTCCCCTCGTTGTCGAGCCACACGTCGGCGGCGGCGCGGCGCGCGTCGTCGTCCGCCTGGGCGGCGATCCGGGCCTTGGCGTCCGCCTCGCTCATCCCGCGCTGGTCCACGAGTCGCCGCAGGCGCACCTGCTCAGCCGCGCCCACGACGAGCACGAGGTGGTAGTCAGCGCCCATTCCCTTCTCCACGAGGAGGGGCATGTCGTGCACGACCACGGCATCCGGAGGGGCGCCGGCGACGATCTCCTCGGTGCGCGCCCAGATCTGCGGGTGGGTGATGGCCTCGAGGTCGCGCAGCGCGGCCGGGTCCGCGAAGACCAGCCGCCCCAGGGCCGGTCTGTCGAGGGCGCCGTCGGGCCTGACCACCTCTGGGCCGAACCGCTCGACGACCGCGGCGTAGGCCGGCATCCCGGGCTCCACCACCTCACGCGCCACCGTGTCGGCGTCCACGACGACGGCGCCGAGTGACGCCAGCTGGGCGGACACCGTCGACTTGCCGGAGCCGATCCCGCCGGTCAGGCCCACCCGCAGCATGGCGGCGACTCTAGTGGTCGCCGGAGAAGGTCACCGGTACATGGCCGCGAGGAACGGCCGGAACGCCGGTGAGCCGTCCGGCCCTCCGAGCTGACGGTTGGTGAGCAGCACCCCGGCGCGGTCCGCGGCGGGGTCGGCGACGGCGAGGCAACCGCTGCCGCCGCTCCAGCCGAAGCTGCCCCGGCGCGGTCCCTGGGGGTCGTCGCGCACCGCGACCGACACCTGGAATCCGTAGGAGTAGCCGGGTGGCAGGAAGTCACCGGCCGCTCGGACCTGGTCGTCGGTCAGCTGCGGCGTGTGGATCAGCTCGGCGGACGCCGGCTCCACCGTGGTCGGACGGACGAGCTCGTCGAGGACGCGGAGGTAGTCCGGCGCGGTCGTGAAGAGGCCGGCGGACAACGAGAGGAACGGGGGTGGCCCGTCGAGTGCACCGTGGTCGACCGGTGTCAGCCCACCGGGCCGTGGGTCGTACACCGTGGCCACGTCGGCGCCGTGAGGCGGGGAGAAGGCGAGCACCTCGACGCCGAGCGGCGCCCGCACACCGAGCTCGACGAGGTCGTCCAGGCCCTGCCCGGCGGCGCGTGCCAGGAGGATGCTGAGCACGTCGGTCGAGGTGTGGTACGCCCACCCCTCCCCCGGCTGGAACGCCAGCGGCAGCGCGGCGAGCCGCGCCAGAACCTCGTCCGGCGGCAACGCGGGCGGCGCCGGCCCGGGCGCGACAGCCGCCTCGTCAAGGGCCTCGGACAACGGGGTCTCCTCGCGCAGGACGCCGAAGCCGCTCGTCATGGTGAGCAGGTGACGGACGAGGACCGGGCGGCGTAGCGGCTGCGTCTCGTCGAGCCGGCCGTGCGGTTCCGTGAGCACCCGCACGTCGGCCAGCTCCGGCAGCCAGGTGCTGATCCGCTCGTCGAGCGCGAGGGCCCCTGCCTCCACCTGCTGCATCGTGACGAGCGCCGCCACGGGCTTGGACAGCGAGGAGACCCGGTGGACGGTGTCCGATGAGAAGGGCCGGCCGGTGCCGAGGTCGGCCAGCCCCGCCGCCACGACCGTGATGTCGTTCCCGTGCCGGAGTGCGACCGAACAGCCCGGCACGGTCCCGTCCGCCACCAGGCCGTCGAGCGCGGCGGGGCTCAGGGTCGGGCGGCCGGGTGCCATGCCGCCACCCTGCCACGCCAGCGGCTGCTCACGGCGGGCTCCACCCGCACCGAGGCCCGGCCACCCTCGCGGGTGACCGGGCCTCGATCGCGTGGTTGCGGCATACCCGTGGGGTATGCCGGTCCGCTCAGTTGCCGGTGAGCTTCTCGCGCAGGGCCGCAAGGGCCTCGTCGCTGGCGAGGGTGCCCTCGGTGGTCGGAGCCGGCGGACGAGGAGCGCTGTCGTCAGCGGCTGCCGGGGTCGCAGGCTCGTTCCCGGTCTCCGAGGAGTACGAGGTGGCGTCGCTGCCACCGGCAGCCTCGGCGTCGGCCTTGGCGAAGGCCTCGACCTGGGCGCGGTGGGCCTCCCAGCGGGTGTGGGCCTCGGCGTACTGCTTCTCCCAGGTCTCCCGCTGCTTCTCGTAGCCCTCGAGCCACTCGTTGGTCTCGGAGTCGAAGCCCTCGGGGTACTTGTAGTCGCCCTTCTCGTCGTACTCGGCGGCCATCCCGTAGAGGGTCGGGTCGAACTCCACCTGGTTGGCGCCGTCCTCGTTCGCCTGCTTGAGCGAGAGCGAGATGCGGCGACGCTCGAGGTCGATGTCGATGACCTTGACGAAGATGTCGGCGCCGACGGTGACGACCTGCTCGGGCAGCTCCACGTGGCGCTCGGCCAGCTCGGAGATGTGGACCAGGCCCTCGATGCCGTCGTCGACCCGGACGAACGCACCGAAGGGGACGAGCTTGGTGACCTTGCCGGGGACGACCTGCCCGATTGCGTGGGTCCGCGCGAAGTGCTGCCACGGGTCCTCCTGCGTCGCCTTGAGCGACAGGGAGACACGCTCGCGGTCCATGTCGACGTCGAGCACCTCGACGGTGACCTCGTCACCGACCTCGACGACCTCCGACGGGTGGTCGATGTGCTTCCAGGACAGCTCGGAGACGTGGACGAGGCCGTCGACGCCGCCGAGGTCCACGAACGCACCGAAGTTGACGATAGAGGACACGACACCGGAGCGGACCTGGCCCTTGCCGAGCTCCTTGAGGAACGTCGTACGGACCTCGGACTGGGTCTGCTCCAGCCACGCCCGGCGGGAGAGGACCACGTTGTTGCGGTTCTTGTCCAGCTCGATGATCTTGGCCTCGATCTCCTTGCCGACGTACGGCTGGAGGTCGCGGACGCGCCGCATCTCCACGAGGGACGCCGGGAGGAAGCCCCGCAGGCCGATGTCGAGGATGAGGCCACCCTTGACCACCTCGATGACGGAGCCGGTGACGACGCCGTCCTCCTCCTTGATCTTCTCGATCGTGCCCCAGGCGCGCTCGTACTGCGCACGCTTCTTGGACAGGATCAGCCGGCCCTCCTTGTCCTCCTTCTGGAGAACCAGGGCCTCGACCTCGTCGCCGACCGAGACGACCTCGTTCGGGTCCACGTCGTGCTTGATGGACAGCTCGCGCGAGGGGATGACGCCCTCGGTCTTGTAGCCGATGTCGAGCAGGACCTCGTCCCGGTCGACCTTGACGATGCGACCCTCGACGATGTCGCCGTCGTTGAAGTGCTTGATCGTCGCGTCGATCGCGGCGAGGAGGTCTTCCTCAGAGCCGATGTCGTTGATGGCAACCTGAGGGGCGGTCGTGTCGACCGTGCTGGCAGTCATGTAGTAGGAACTCCGATGTGGACAGGTGGATTCGATGGGGAGGTACGAGCGCACGTCTGACCGGATGCGGCCAGACGGGTGCACGCACACCCTACTCGTGCGGCCGCGCGAGGGGCAAAACCTCAGGGGCACCGACGAATCCCTCCCCGTGGACATCCCGGTGACCCACGAGGTGGCCCGCCGGCCGGTCGACGGCGACGAGACGCGCGCGGCGAACCGGGCGTGGTGGGACGGCGAGGCCGAGGACTACTACGCCGAACACGGCGCGTTCCTCGGCGACGCCGCGTTCGTCTGGGGGCCGGAGGGCTGGACCGAGGCGGAGCTCGACCTGCTCGAGGTGCGCGACGGGATGACCGTCCTCGAGATCGGGGCCGGCGCCGGCCAGTGTTCGCGCTGGTTGTCCCGGGCGCACGCCGACGTGCAGGTCGTCGCCAGCGACCTGTCGATGGGCATGCTGCGCATGGCCCGCCGGATCGAGTCGAAGACGTCGGATGCCGGCGCCAGCGCAGCCGCACCTGGCCGCCGCGCGCTGCCGCTGCTCCAGTGCGACGGGCTCGCACTGCCCTTCGCGGACGCGACGCTCGACCGCGTGTTCACGGCATACGGCGTGGTGCCGTTCGTTGCGGACAGCGCAGCTGCCTTCCGTGAGGCGGCGCGCGTGCTGCGCCCCGGTGGCAGGTTGGTCTTCTCGACGTCGCACCCCGTGCGATGGGCCTTCCCGGACGACCCAGGGCCCG